>JABAYQ010000020.1:0-1464 GCA_018608925.1 Cryomorphaceae bacterium
GCCTGACTCTATTAGTTTTCTTGATTTAAATAATATGGATTATACTTCTACTTGGTTACAAAATCGTTTTATTTATTTAGATGGGTTTTTCAATAAGCTCGAATTATTAGTAAACAGGCAGATGGAAAAAACACCGCTTGCGATTTTCCCTAATCCAACTCACAATAATGTAACGATAAGGGGTAGCGAAATGGGAGAATATTTGCTTTACAATTCTTTTGGTCAGGAGGTTCTAAAAGGCAATAAACAAACTACATCTCAAGATGTTGACATGTCCCCTTTAGCTAACGGACTTTATTTATTGCGGATAAACGGCAAAACTCATCAGCTAATTGTACAATAAAAAAGCCCTAGCAATTTGCTAGGGCTTTTTTTAATATCTATAAAAGGATGAAATTATCTTTTCTCGGTTGTATAAACCGTTCCTTTCCAGTAAAATTTAGTGTCTGATGCGCTACCAAACTGCTCTACTGCCGTATCGAATGCAGAGCCGAATGAGTGGCTTTCTATTACAGGAATATCTTGTCCTAAATAGTTTATCGTGCTTAGCTTTTTGCAAATTGTCATTGGGTCTGATGCAGCATTTAATAAATCTTGAGCTGCTTGCTCTTCTTCCGTTAACGCTTTTGGTCTGTTAGGAGCAATTGTCATTTCGTCAATTAAGTGAGATGCACCAGCAAATTTATCGATGATAAACATAGTATAACGAACATCTACAGAGATAGTACGTTGTATGTCGTTTTCAAAAGCGATATCTCCACTCATAGCTTCCCAGTTTCCGTCAAAAGCAGTTCCGATAAGCTCACCGTATGCGTTTAAAACAGGGCTACCAGAGTTTCCTCCCGTAATATCATTTCCGCTAATAAAGTTTACTACAAGGTCTCCATTTTCGTCGGCATACCTTCCGTAGTCTTTAGCAGCATACAGTTCTTGTAATTTTTCTGGTACAATAAACTCATCATTAGATGGGTCTTCTTTTGCCATTAGTCCGTCAATAGTAGTTACGAAGTCGTAATGTACTGCATCGCCCGGAGCATAATCACCTACACTACCATAAGTCAAACGCATAGTTGAGTTTGCATTAGGGTAGAATTTTTTGTTTGGCATCATCTCTCTAAGTCCTGCGCTAAACAAACGCTCTCCTGTAGTAAGGTTAGCTCTAATTGCTCCTCTTTTAGGAGAAATGTTAGCTCTATAATCATCAAATATAGAGTTGAACATTCTGGCAGCATAATCCTTTTCTATTTTAGCCATAGTAGGAGCTTGTAAAAATTCAAAGAATTTAGCTCTATCTACAAACGGAGATGTTTTATAAACATACTCTGCGAATTTGTTCCAGTCTCCTTTAGTGTACCAGTGAGTACGTACTTTTTCGAAAGCATCTGCTTGTTGGCTTTTAGCTACATTTTCTTCATATAAAGAAAGTAGTCCGGAAAACAAATCTTTGTCTAGGTCTTTGTTGTA
>JABAYQ010000020.1:1474-11707 GCA_018608925.1 Cryomorphaceae bacterium
GCGAGCCATATCTTTCAGATCGTTTATAGCTAGTCTTCTTTCTTTAGGACCTTCTGGTAGGTTAGCAATAGCATCTTGTACTTGATAGATAAAATAGAATACTTCTGGCCCTTGGAAGATTGCTTCGTTTAAGTACATTCTGTTTACGTTAATTTTTTCGTTATCGTAAAATCCGTCTGCTAGCATAGTAAGTGCTTGGCCATATTTTTCTGTTCTTTGTTCGTCGCTATTTACCCAAGTAGTAAACTGATCTTCAATGGCTTTTTTCTTTTCATAAACCTTCATAGACTTAAGTCCTTTAGTTTGGCCAATAAAGTATTTCCAGTAGTTAGCAGTTTGAGCATATTTTGCAGCGTACTGAATACGTACTTTTTCTTTAGCATCCATATGCTTTTTCATAATGGATAACTTTCTATCTCTAATAGTTACGATAGTTGGGTTTTTTTGGTCGATAGCTTGCTTTACTCCGTAAGAAGAAAGGTATCTGTCTGTTGATCCTGGGAAACCCATAATCATAGAAAAGTCACCATTTTCAACTCCTTCTAAAGAAATAGGGAAGTGGTGTCTTGGCTTCATCGGTACATTGTCTTCCGAAAATTCGGCAGGTAATCCGTCAGCACCAGCGTATACTCTAAGTAGAGCAAAGTCACCAGTATGGCGAGGCCACATCCAGTTATCGGTGTCACCACCATATTTACCAATAGACGATGGAGGAGCTCCTACCAAACGAACATCGGTAAATGTTTCGTAAACCATTAGGTAAAAATCGTTTCCGCCAAAGAATCCTTTTACTCTAGCGTTATAGTGTGTGTTTTCGGTTGCTTCTGCTACTATTTCAGCAAAAAGCTTACGTGTTACCATTGATCTTTGATCATCGGCAACTGTGTCAAGTGCAGCGTTAACACGCTCACTAACATCTTCCATACGAACTAAGAAAGAAGCAGTTAATCCCTCATTAGGAATTTCTTCGCTTTTATCCATAGCCCAAAAACCATCTGATAAGTAATCGTCATTAACCGAACTGTGTGTCTGAATTACATCGTAAGCACAGTGGTGGTTAGTTAGCATTAACCCTTGGTCAGAAATCATTTCGGCAGTACAGAAACCACCTAAAGAAACCACCGCATCTTTTAAAGAAGAGTTGTTGATATCGTATAGGTCAGCAGCGCTTAGCTGAAGACCTAAAGCCTGCATATCTGCTTCATTATCTTGTAATAATAAAGGCAGCCACATTCCTTCGTCTGCTTTCACAGAGAAGAATCCTAGAACCATCGCTAAGAAGATGGTAGTAAATTTATTAATCATTTCGAGTAGTTTTATTAAAAATTGAGTTGGTGCAAATTATAAAAAAATCATTGAATGGCAGCTTCCATTTGTCGATTTTTAATCGACTGCTCTATACCATCCCACAGGGCAATTCTTGCTCTTAAAGAATCGATTGCTATAAGCTTCACTTCTTGCCATTTCTGGTCGTCTTCTCCACAAAGCTCTTCCATCATTTCCATTGCCATAGGAGTATGGGTTTCTTCATCTAGCTCTATATGACGATCGAGGTAATATCGGAAAGCATCCAGCTTGTTGGGGAAGTTTTTATCGAGATCGTTTACGATTGCTCTAAACATATCTGGAATAAGGTCTTCCCTTCCGAAAGTAAAAGCAGCACCTATTTCGTGCAGTTTTCCTCTATGGATAATTTCGAAAGTAGAGTTCACAAACGTAAGAGTATACTCTTGTAAATGCTCCACATTAAACTTTAATAATTCTTTATGAGAATAGCCTTTTAATAGTCTTTCTATCAGGCGCTGTACTTGAGTTGTATCTGCGCCGCACTGATCCATGGCCTGCAAATACATCTCATAATGGCTAGACGGATTTCCGTGAATATCGGTATCGCTTTCTTCTTCGAGTACGATTTCGTTTATCAGCCTTCGAGTTCTAGGGTTTCCAATTGGCATCCAAGGAGCGTTGGTGCTCGTTAAGCCGAATTGCAAGGCTTTTAACAAAGCCATAAAATCCCAGACCGCAAACACATGTTGCTCCATTAAGACATTAAGGTCGTCTATGTGTTGTAATTGATGGTAAACCGGATGTTTTAAAAGTAGTTTTCTTAGAGGTGCTACCGCACTTTTAATTTCTTCTATTCTTGGGTTCATTTACGTTTGAAAATTGGAACGGATGAGCAAGCTTCCCCATACATAATGCTTTTTGCGATAGGCATTAGCTTATGGGTAATTGACCCAAAAGCATGTTCGCATACTGGTAAATTGCTGCACCCTTTGATTATCACTCTTTGGTTAAGGAACGGACTGAAGTCTATTTCATTAATAGCCTTCTCATATAAAATGGTTTCTAAGGTTTGTAAACTTCCTCTTACAATGGTAGTTGCATAAGAGCTTAGACTAGAACTAATTAACATATATGCCCAGACTGGAATAATGGCGTCTGCGCTACAATCGATTGCTATGTGTTGGTTTTGGTAAGTAGTCCAGTCATGGTTTTTAACTGACTCTCGAAAATCTTTTTCTTTGAGAAACATCTCTTCAAAGAGCCAAGGTTTCATGTCGAATAATACCCTTTCTCCCCTAGGAAAATAATCTTCCAAATTAAGGGTAAGGAGTCCGCTACCTGCTACTTTGTTAATGATATCGTCGCTCATATTACATCATGCCTAATTCTAGCTTTGCTTCTTCGCTCATCATGTCTTTGTCCCATGCAGGCTCAAAGGTAATGTTTACTTTTACGTTGTTTACCTCTTGCAATACCTTAACTTTTTCTTCCACCTCAACCGGTAAAGTTTCGGCAACAGGGCAGTTAGGAGAAGTTAAAGTCATTTCGATTTCTACATCGCACTCTTCGCTTACCTGAATGTCGTAAATAAGTCCGAGTTCGTAAATGTTTACAGGAATTTCAGGGTCATAAATACTACATATTTTTTCTACCACTAACTCTCCAATTTTTTGTAATTCTGCTTCTGTTTTCATAATTATTGGTTTTTTGCCAAAAAGGCGTATGCGTATATTTTCATTTGCTTGACCATGCTCAACAATCCGTTTGCTCTGGTTGGCGATAGCTGGTCTTTTAGTCCGATTTTATCGATAAAAGAAGTGTCAGCATCAACAATATCTTGTGGACTTTGATTAGAAAAAGTACGAACAAGAAGCCCAATAATTCCTTTAGTCATAATAGCATCGCTATCAGCTGTAAAAACTACTTTATCTTGTTCGAAATCTGCGTGTAGCCATACTCTAGACTGGCACCCATTAATAATATTTTCTGTTGTTTTATGCTTAGCATCAATTAAAGGTAATGACTTACCTAGGTCGATTAGATGCTCGTATTTTTCCATCCATTCATCGAACATGTCAAACTCTTCGACTATATCGTTTTGTATGTTTTTAATAGTACTCATTATTCTAGCATACTTTTAGCTTTCTTAACTCCTTCTACTAGTCTGTCAATTTCTTCTTTGGTGTTATAAACTGCAAAAGATGCTCTTATTGTTCCTGGTATTTCGAAGGCATCCATTACTGGTTGAGCGCAATGGTGTCCTGTTCGAACAGCAATGCCTAATTTATCCAGAATCATCCCGATATCGTAAGGGTGAATGTCGTTTACTAAAAAAGAAACAGCACCCGCTTTTTCTTTAGCTTGACCTATAAAACGCATACCTTCAATGGTTGCCAATTGTTGGTGGGCATAGTCTAATAATTCTTTCTCGTATTTTTGAATGTTGTCTATGCCAATTTCGTTAATCCAGTCAATGGCATATTTTAAAGCAACTCCGCCAGCAATGTTTGGTGTTCCTGCTTCAAATTTGTGTGGTAAATCGGCATAAGTTGTTTTTTCAAAACTAACAGTCGCGATCATTTCTCCACCACCTTGATATGGAGGTAATTCTCTTAATAATTCTTCTTTTCCGTATAAAGCACCGATCCCTGTTGGCCCGTATACTTTATGGCCAGAAATACAGTAGTAGTCTGCGTCTATTTCTTTAACGTCTATAAAGCAGTGAGGCCCAGCTTGAGCGCCATCTATCAATACTTTGGCTCCAACTTGGTGAGCTAGAGTACACATTTCTTTAACCGGATTAATGGTTCCTAAGGCATTAGAAATGTGGTTGACGGCAACCATTTTAGTTTTAGAATTCAAAAGGTTTTTATAGGCATCCATATCTAGTACGCCATCTTTGTCCATCGGGATAACTTTTAAGATTGCCCCACTGTTTTGGCAAGCCATTTGCCATGGTACAATGTTGGAATGGTGTTCCATTGCTGAAACCAAAACCTCTTCTCCTTTATTCAATAATTTGCTGTATCCGTTGGCAACCAAATTAATTGCTTCCGTATTTCCTTTGGTGAAAATAATTTCGTGAAGGTGTGTAGCATTAAAGTGTTTTCGAACAGTTTCTCTAGAAGCCTCGTAAGCATCGGTTGCTTGCTGGCTTAAATAGTGAACTCCTCTATGGATATTACTGTTTTGAATCGAGTAGTAGTGACTGATAGCATCAATTACTTGCTGAGGCTTGTGTGTGGTTGCTCCGTTGTCAAGATAGACTAGAGGATGGCCATGAACTTTTTGGTTAAGGGCTGGAAATTGAGCACGTATTTTTTCAATAGATATCATTTACAATTCTATAGCTAGTTCTACTCCTATTTTTTCTGCAATTATTAGATTTAACTTCTTTTTTAATTCTTCAATTTTAATGTTGTTCAACACATCGTTTGCGAAGGCATACATTAGCATTGCTTGGGCTTCCTTTTTAGGAATCCCTCTTGCTCTAAGATAAAATAAAGCTTCATCGTCTAGCTGTCCGATAGTACAACCGTGGCTACATGCTACATCATCTGCATATATTTCGAGCTGAGGTTTAGTATCTATGGATGCGTCATCCGTCAACAACAAATTGTTGTTTGACTGAAATGCATTTGTCTTTTGAGCATCGGGATGAACCATTACTTTACCGTTAAATACGCCTTTTGCATTGTGGTCGTAAATACCTTTATAAAGTTCGTTGCTTAAACAGTTAGGAACAAGGTGATCTACCAAAGTGTGGTGATCGACTAGTTGGTCTTTTCCGATAAGAGTAATCCCTCTCATGTTGCTTTCGCTGTGCTCGCCCAACATAGAAAAAGTAAGATTGTTTCTTACCATTTTACCTCCAAAGCTAAACGTATCAACCGTACAGTTGCAGTTATTAGCTTGATTTACCCATGTATTATCTACAATCGAGCATTTGAAGTTATCGTTTTGAATCTTGTAGAAATCTACAATTGCGTTTTGCTTTACTACAATTTCAGTAACGGCATTGGTAAAGACTTCGCTATCACTAAAGTTTTGATGCCTTTCGGTAATTTGTACTTGAGCGTTTTCTTCTACAACTACTAAAGACCTTGTTTGTGTAAACAAAGCATTGTCGTTTTTGGTGGCATATACAATTTGTAGTGGCTTGTCTAAAACCACACTTTTAGGCAGGTAAACGAATGCTCCTTCTTGAGCTAGTCCGTTGTTTGCGCTAACAAAAGCATCGCCTTTTTTGGGAAGGCAAGAGCCCCAGTACTTTTCAATAATTTTTTGCTGCTCTTCATTAGCGTTTTTAATAGTGCTAATGTGTGCTTTTTGGCAAGAAATAGACGATAAGTTAGGCTGGAATACTCCGTTTAAGAAAACCATTAAATAGGTATCCGTATCCTTTAAAATATATTCGTTAATCTCCTCTAAAGTTATAGATGAGATAGACGCTTGTAATTCGAATTCTTTCTTTAATAGAGGCTGAAGATTAGTGTATTTCCATTCTTCATTTCGAATTGTTGGAAATCCATCTTGCTTTAATCTTTCCATACTTTCTTTTCTCCTTTGTTGGAAAGAAAGCTGATCTAAAGATTGATCGAATGCTGATATTAGTTTTTCTTTTAAATGCACTGTTCTTCTACTTCTTTAATAATCCAGTCGTATCCTTTTGCCTCTAGCTCAAATGCTAATTCTTTTGTTCCAGATTTCACTATTCTTCCATTGTAAAGAACGTGTACGAAATCAGGAACGATATAGTCTAACAATCGTTGGTAATGAGTAATAACAATTGTTGCGTTTTCTGGTGTTCTAAGTTTGTTGATTCCGTTGGCAACAATTTTTAAAGCATCAATATCTAAACCCGAATCTGTTTCATCTAAAATAGCCAGTTTTGGAGCAAGAGTTGCTAATTGAAAAATCTCATTTCTTTTCTTCTCTCCTCCAGAAAACCCTTGATTTAAAGAACGACTCAAAAAGCCTTTCTTAATATCTAGTAGTTCCATTTTTTCACGCATCAATTTCAATAACTCACCAGCCGGCATTGGCTCTAAACCTTTTGCTTTTCTAGTTTCGTTTATAGAAGTTTTGATGAAGTTAGAAACAGAAACTCCAGGAATTTCTACAGGATATTGAAACGAAAGAAAGATGCCAAGATGAGCTCTTTCTTCTGGACTCAAATCCATTATACTTGTTCCATCAAACTCGATAGAACCACCTTCTACTTCGTACTCTTCTTTACCAGCAATTACAGAGGATAGAGTGCTTTTTCCTGATCCGTTAGGACCCATAATAGCATGAATTTCTCCCTTGTTTACTTGTAGGTCGATGCCTTTAAGAATGTTATTATCCTCTACACCAGCTTTTAATCCTTTTATCTTTAACATAATCTTTTTTTTATCCAACGCTTCCTTCTAGGGATATCGCTAATAGTTTTTGTGCTTCAACAGCAAATTCCATTGGTAATTGGTTCAATACATCTTTGCAATAGCCGTTTACAATTAAGGCGATTGCTTCTTCTGTTCCTATACCTCTTTGGTTACAATAAAATATTTGATCTTCTCCAATTTTTGAAGTTGTAGCCTCGTGCTCTACTTTAGCCGATTTATTTTTTACTTCGATATATGGAAAGGTATGAGAGCCACATTTATCTCCCATTAGTAACGAATCACATTGAGAGAAGTTTCGAGCGTTTTCTGCGCTTTTCATGATTTTAACCAAACCTCTGTAAGACCCTTCGCTTTTACCGGCACAAATACCTTTAGAAATGATGGTACTCTTAGAGTTTTTGCCAATATGGATCATTTTTGTTCCGGTATCGGCTTGTTGCAAATTGTTGGTTACTGCTACAGAATAAAACTCTCCAACAGAATCGTCTCCTTTCAAAATACAAGAAGGGTACTTCCAAGTAACTGCAGAACCTGTCTCAACTTGAGTCCAAGAAATCTTAGCTCTATCGTGGCAAATACCTCTTTTAGTAACAAAGTTGAAAACACCACCAATACCCTCTTCGTTTCCTGGATACCAGTTCTGAACCGTAGAGTATTTTATTTCGGCATCGTCTAGAGCAATAAGCTCTACAACTGCTGCGTGTAATTGATTTTCGTCTCTCATAGGAGCAGTACATCCTTCTAGGTAACTCACATAGCTTCCTTGGTCAGCAACCAATAAAGTACGCTCAAACTGACCCGTGCCAGCTTCGTTAATACGGAAGTAGGTAGAAAGCTCCATAGGGCATCTTACACCTTTAGGAATGTAGCAAAAAGACCCATCTGTAAACACCGCAGAATTAAGCGCTGAAAAGAAGTTGTCTCCTGTAGGAACCACCGATCCTAAATATTTTTTTACCAAATCGGGATATTCTATTACAGCATCGCTAATGGAGCAAAAAATAATTCCCAATTCTAAAAGCTTATCTTTAAAGCTAGTAGCTACAGAAACGCTGTCCATTACAAAGTCGACAGCAACACCTGCTAGTCTTTTTTGCTCATTTAAAGAAATACCTAGTTTTTCAAAAGTCTTACGCATTTCTGGGTCAAGATCATCTAAACTTTCTAATTTTTTCTTTTGTTTAGGAGCAGCATAATATATAATATCCTGATAGTCAGGCTTTTTATAGCTAACATTAGCCCAGTCAGGCTCGTCCATTTTTTTCCAAACCTCAAATGCTTTTAGTCTTCTTTCTAAAAGCCATTCTGGCTCATTTTTTTTAGCGGAGATTAATCTAACAACATCTTCGCTTAATCCTTTTGGGATTTTATCGCTTTCAATGTCAGTAGTAAAGCCGTATTTATATTCGGCACCTGTAACTTCCTTTAATATTTTATCTTCTTCTGTCAAATCCTTAGGTTAAAAGTAGTTAGACTGCAAAGCTTTCGCCACATCCGCAAGTTCTAGAAGCGTTAGGGTTATTAAAAACAAACCCTTTACCGTTTAAGCCTCCAGAATATTCTAGGGTAGTGCCAATTAAATAGAAAAAACTCTTTTTATTGACAACAATTTTGACTCCATTGTCTTCAAAAAGTTTGTCGTCCTCCGTTTTTTGTTTGTCAATTTTTAAGTCATAAGAAAGACCAGAACAGCCGCCACTATTAACGCCTACGCGAATAAAGACTTCGTTACCCTGACCCTCTTCTTTTATTAGTAGAAGAAGCTTCTCTTTTGCTTGTTGACTTACTTGTATCAAAACCTTCTTTTTAATTAGTATGCAAAGATACAAAATTTATATGTTGAATATCTATTTAATCACTACATAAAATATGCATTAAATGACGTAAATTTGTGCCATGAGTATATTAGAAGATAAAAATCAACCAAAAACTCCTATTTCGGAGCTGGGAGAGTTCAAATTAATAGAACATATTACTAAAGACTTCGTTGCTAAAAACAGCAATACAGTTTACGGAGTTGGAGACGATTGCGCTGTAATTGATTGTGGGGATAAATACCAATTGGTTAGCACAGATATGCTAATTGAGGGTGTTCATTTTGATCTGAGTTATACACCTCTCAAGCACTTAGGTTATAAGTTGGTTGCTGTTAATGTTTCTGATGTTTGCGCTATGAATGGAGTAGCTCAGCAGATAACCGTTAGCATCTCTATCTCTAATCGATTTACTCTAGAGTCAATTGAAGAATTATATTTAGGAATCCGATTAGCTTGTGAGGCATTTAATGTAGACCTAGTGGGTGGAGACACCACTTCTTCGATGTCAGGAATTTGCATTTCTGTTACGGCGATTGGTCAGGTCGACAAAGACAAAATTGTTTACAGAAAAGGTGCTAAGGAAAATGATTTATTAGTAGTTAGTGGAGATTTAGGTAGCGCTTATTTAGGACTTCAAGTTTTAGAAAGGGAAAAGCAAGTTTTTCAAGCCAACCCTAAAATGCAGCCAGATTTGCACAACAACGACTATGTATTAGAAAGACAACTCAAGCCAGAGGCTAGAATTGATGTGGTAAAATTATTAGCAAAAAAGAATATTGTTCCTACTTCAATGATTGACGTTTCGGACGGACTTTCTTCAGAGCTTCTTCATATTTGCAAAAGTTCTAAAGTGGGATGTGCTATTTATGAAGATAAATTGCCAATTGATTTTGCAGCTATGACTTCTGCTGAAGAGTTTAAAATATCAGCAGCTACATGTGCATTAAATGGTGGTGAAGACTATGAGCTTTTATTTAGTATAAGTCAAAACGACTACGAAAAATTAAAAGACGATCCAGATTTTACCATTATAGGGCATATCACAGATCCTTCCAGTGGAACTGCTTTTATAGCAAAGGATAATTCTCGCCACGACTTAATTGCTCAGGGTTGGAATTCGTTTGACTAAACCTTTGTTATTAGCCAAGCGTTGTAGTTAATTATATCTGTTTCTTCAGCCTGGCGGCTTGTTGTCGAATTTAATAATTTATCAATATCTAACTTAAGCGATTTGTTTTGGCTAATGTTATTGGTAAACATTAGTTTTCCAATTATACTTATCAGCAATTGTTCTCTTGTAAATTCCTCTAAGCAAAGAATAGCTTTAAACTCTTTTTTAACTTGATTCATTCTTTGTTCTAAGTAGTCAAAATCTTTAATTTCATACCTTATTATTAGCTCAGCAGAAACGATCTTTAATTGGAAAGAAAGAGCAAAATCGTAAAAGTTTTTATGTAAAATAATTCTGCTTAAGTGTTTGATGGAGGGTTTGAATTGTTTTTTATCAAAATAAAGCAATGCTAGGTTCGAGCAAACAAAGAAGTAGTTATAATCTGATTCTTTAATGATTTTTTCTTCTTTAGCCTTTAGCAAAATTTCTATTGCCTTTGTTTTGTCTGTTTTTGAGTAATTAATTACTAAGGAGTTGTAATAATAAAACAGAAACTTATCGTGTAAAAATCCGTCATACTCATTTATTGCTTCGAAGAGCATTTGTGTTTTTTGAAGCGATTCTTCTATTT
>JABAYQ010000065.1 GCA_018608925.1 Cryomorphaceae bacterium
AACTAAGTCAATGTCTGCAATGCTTACAGGAATTTGAGCCATTACATTAAAGGGTAGGGCTAAAAGTAAAAACTTAAAGAATAAATAAGGTTTATTTAACATTTGGTTCACTTGAGATTTAGACTAACAAAGTTAACATTTAAATTTTTAAGGGAAAAGAATAGCCAAGGTCTTACGCACCCAGCTAATTGGAGTATAAACTAACGAAAGCCTTCTCCCAGTTCTTTATTTTAATTGTCCAATCAAACGACTTACCTAATTCGATTGAATTAGAAGAGACGGCATGTAAAAGATTTGGCTCCTTTTTTAATTTGGCAAGAGTTTGAGCCGCTTCATTAAAATCAGACACCACAAAGCCATTGACCCCATTAGAAATCCATTCTTGAGCGCCGTAGTCACCATAAACTACAGAAGGAATGCCAGCGCAGGCATTTTCTAAAATAGCCTTTGGAAAGCCTTCTGATCTTGATAGCAAAATGTGTAACTGTATTTCGCTTAATAATTCTATTATTTTCGATTGATCGAGAAATCCATGAAAAACAAGATTAGTTAATTCTCTATTTTTCAATTCCATCTCTATGTCTATTTTTCCATTTCCCGAACCAACTAAATGAAACTCTAAGTCAGGAAAACGACTAGCAAGATCAAGATAATCAAAAACCCCTTTTCTAACCAAATCATTGCCAATCATAATTACTTTTTTCAAATCGGAATTGGGTCTATTTAAATTTAAAAACAAACTAGATTCTGTTCCTAAATAAAGAATTTCTGAATTAGTTTGTAATTGATGACGCTCTCTATTATAGGCTTTCATAAATGTAGTAATGGAATACCTTTGGCTAAATCTGTGGTAATACTTAATAAAGTCTTTTCCGCTTATCTTAACTGCATTTTTAGCCGCTTGATTATCAAAGATACCCTCAATGGTAGTCATGCTTTTCTTATTAAAAAGCCTGCACAAAAAAGAGGTGTATTTTAAGTTGTTTCCTTTTGGCAGATACACAATGTCGGCTAAAAGAGTCTGAACAAAATATACCCAGTAGATAAAAATTCGATGCGGCCAATAGCACTTATGAATATGAACCTCATCCATTTTTAAAGTCGGAGAAGAATAAACACTCAAAACATGAACCTCGAACTTTGATTTGTCAAGGTGTTTCGCTATTGACCTGCAATTAAGGTTCTGGGCGTTGGAGGTATTTACAAATCCTCCTAGAAAAAGTCTTATTTTACTTTTCATTCTCAATGCCAAAATGGATGTATAAAAAAGGCCAACACAATGGTTGACCTTTTTATAATTATTGTTTGACTAGTTTCTTTCGAACTCTATTGTCTTTACTTTTTAAGTCAATAAAATAAACGCCATTGCTATAAGGAGATAAATCCACTACGGCATTGTAGTCGTTCAATTCAACAACTTGAAGTACTCTACCAGACATGTCGATTAATTTATATTCTTCAATTAAAACATTGCTCTCAAAGTTTACTACATCTGATGTAGGGTTTGGGAACATTATTAATTCTATGTTTTTATTTTCTTTAACATTCGTAAAGCCACCAATTACAAAAGAATAGTTAATCTCTCTTCCGAAGTCTGGATCAAAGTTAAAACTAGGGCCAGTAAGTGGTCTAAACTGAAAAAAACCATTTCCTTGATCAGGATACGCCCAATAGGACAATCCGTCATCACCAGTATCTAACACTTTTAAAGAGTAGCATCCGTTAGACAAATCTAATGTGTCAAAATATAGTGTATTGGCCGCTAAATTAGTATTCGTATAAACTACGTTTCCGTTTAAATCAGTAACGGTTACCGAATTATCTTGAGGAAGATTGTTAGTACGGTATCTTAATGCAACTGATGTTTGATAAACATCAGGCATATCAAATTTGGTTGTAAACGTATTGTTTTCCTGATACTCATCTGATACTTGATTCGGGTTACTAGCAGTTATTGTAAAGTTGTTAGATCCGTCTCCTAACCAAAAGCTAGGCTCTTCTACATTAACAGTAACAATTTCCGATTCCATAAACTTTAAACTTCCTGTCCATTCATAAACAAAAGGTGATCCTCCAGAAATTTGGAACGTAACTCTTGCAGAATTTAAATCGTTTGATCCTCCGTTTCTAATCACAAACTGTATGCCATTACAAATGGTGTTTTTTCTAGAAACATACTCCCAATTATTAGGAGATATTACATCGTATATTTCTACATCTGATGCGAAGTTAGCATCTCCATATTCTACCAAATGCATTGTCATATCATATCTTCCGCTTCCCATTCCTAAATTATTGGCTGGTACTGGAGTGATATCGTAATCGACTTCTAATGTTTGACCCGACAGAATATATGGGGTTAAATCAAACTCTCTTGTTTTAACAACGTCTCCAGGACACCATCCTTCTCTTGCTCCTGGCCAAGTTCCTCCTTGTGGAAATACTGGGTTTAAAGCACACTCTGTTGTTTGCCAAACGTGCCAGTCGGCAATTTGATCTCCATTTGCAAAAAGATAATGGGTATTGTTTTTCCATTCACAACAGTGAGGGTAAGCACCTGTAGTACTATTATGACCATGACCAGTAATAGTTGTTTTTAATTTAGCAAATTTTGTTTCAGGCTCTAGGTTTAATTCTGTATTAGATAAATAAACATCGTCATCTAAATCTCTGTAGCTATAACCTGTCCAAATACTTGAACTTTGATTCCAAACATGGGATACTTTCTGAACTGGCCTAGCAGGTGTACCATGAACAAAAGCAAATTCAAGGTCCACTAACTCGGAAGTGTTAGGTGAAGTTATCTCAACATTGCCTTTTAACAAATTAGCAAAGTCAGTTACATCATAAACCCATCTAAAACCAGCTCCTAAATCAAGTCCTATTCCGTATGGAGTAATGAATCTTCCCAACTCATATCTGTTTGTTAGCTCGAATGGCTCTTGATAAAAATGAACAGTATCGTTATAAACTGTTTGATCAGCCATATAGTAAAGGCTATCAATTGGGTCTCCATTAAAATCTGTAGTGTATGACCAGCCTGCTGGAAATTGATAGCTTAAATCGGAAATATTAAAATAGCCAGAAATAGGAACATATTGCGCTAAAGAAATTGGATTTACCAAAACAGAATCTATAACCAAAACGGAATCTAAAGAAGTGGTATATTCTCCCTGAACAAATGTAATGTTAGCCCTGTCGGAAGAAAGAACAATCTCGTGTATTTGATCCGATGAATTATGAAACCTTACCATATCCTGATTGGTAGGAGCCCCATTATATCCATTAAGTGACTTATCTAAAATTACACCTACATCATTAAAGTCGTAATATAAAACAAGATCATTATAGTAAGGGTGAGTATTATCTAAAGGAATATTCATCCAGTCAGTTATGTTTTGCTGGCTTAATGATTTTTTCCAAACTCTAAACTCGTCTAGCTTTCCATCCCACAATGATCTATTTGCTATTCTAAAAATGGAAACAATAGAGATAGAATCAAACTTTTCTGTTCCTGTATGCCATAATTGTCCGTTTTTGAAAATGTTCATTACCCCTGCAACTGCATCTTTTGTAAATGCCCAATGAGTCCATTCATCGGTAATTTCACCCGCTGTAATTTCCTTAGAAATTCTACTTGCTCCCCCAGAACCAAATCCTGCATCCCAATAAATACTATTGTTTCCCCACGGAAAATGGCAATTTATTCTTCTTGTATTAGTTGTGTCAAACCCTTCGAAAAGTGTGGTATTTAAAGGCAAAACTTCTGCATTACCTTGTGCCCAAAAAGAAACAGTAGCCTCGTTGCCAAAGTCTGTACTTTCTAAGGCTACATCAACTTGTTGTCCGCTAGTTATTTGCAAATACCCATCACGATTTATCGTGTAGGCAACGGTATTAGACGTTGTTTGTGAAGATGAGACCACATTATCATTTGCACTAAAATTAGGGTTTAGCAAATCGTTCTCGAAACTTACTTCCATTATTATGTTGGAAGAACCATCCCATACAAATGGTGATAATAAATCAAGAGTCTGCAAGCCAGAACTGAAAGTGGTATTATTATAATAAACCTCTTGAAAATTACCAATGTCAAAATTAGACAAGGAGTCTAAATTGGTATGTTTCATAGAAATATTTAAATGATTTAAATCGCTACCACTTGCTACTAAATCAAATCTTAACTTGCTTATTTCGCCAGCCTGTAATCCAGAGTTTGTTAGCTCCTCTGCTGTCCATACAATTTGAGAAATAACGGACTCTGAAGAAGCGCCAAATAAATTATCGTTCTCGATGCTTTCATTTCCTATAGCATAATCTACTTCAGACATTGTACTAGTATAATTTGGAAAATACTGATAGGATTGAGAATAATTATAGTAAGGATTATTTACATATTCTATGGTATCTAAAGCTTGTCCTCCAAAATAATAACTGGCATGCTCTACTCTTACAGAATCAAATTCACCGGTATATTCTGTTAGATAGGTTGTTGTGCTATAGTCCCACTCTCCACACGGAAGATTGTCTGTAGTAGTTTGAGCATCACATTTAAGGGTGTAGCTCATCAATATTTTCCTAAATGGAGTTTCGTGATTTGGAAAGTTCCAAACTCCAGTTCTGGTGTTTATAGAATCAAAAGTTAGTGTCTGCACATAAGTTGTGTCCTGAGAGAAAGCGAACTGACCTAATAACAAAAAGGCAATTAGAGATAGTAATTTAGTTGAAATGAACTTCATAGTTTTTGTTGTTTAATGTATTAATTCAAGATCAAGGATTTAAATATACGATTGTTCGTTAAATTAAAAATCATAATAATGATTATTAATGTCTGTTTTAAATGAGATGAACACGTAATTAGTTTTAGCGATTGGGAGGTATAATGATTTCGATTCTCTATTTGTAACACCTAGTTCTACTTTCATGTTGGTAGTAGGGTTTACAATATAAGCTAATCTAACA
Source organism: Cryomorphaceae bacterium (assembly GCA_018608925.1). Taxonomy (GTDB): domain Bacteria; phylum Bacteroidota; class Bacteroidia; order Flavobacteriales; family UBA7312; genus JABAYQ01. The sequence goes on from JABAYQ010000065.1 coordinate 4,963, forward strand.
TCAACAATTCTCAAATTTGTAGTGTTGCCTTGTGCTACTTCGTTTCCGTATTCGAGACGGTCTCCTTCCGCGTAAGAAGTTAGGATGTCACTTCCATAATTTAGTGGATCTCCAGTAATATTGGCGCCGTGTGTAGCAAAAATAACTTTAGAGTCTATAGCCCATCTTTTGTATCTGTATCTTAAAAAAGAAACTGACTCCATAAAACTTGCTCCTAATGGGTGTGCTAACGCTTGGTTATAGTGGGTGTAACTCTGGAGAGGGTTTAAATGGGAATAAGTAAACGGACGAGAAAAGTTGTATTCGGACTGTAGAGTTAGATTTTTAACTCCAAATGCATCGAACCATTTTGCTCCGAGCTGGTAACTGTACTTATTTGCCCACCAACCACTTTTAGCTTTCAGCTCACTAAACCTAAATTCGTCTAATAATAATTGTCCGTATAAATGAGCGCTATTATTTAACTTAAACTTGGTATTTAAGCCAAGAAGAGCATTGCCAGACGCAGAGCCTAAAGAAAACTCTACTGGTCTATAAAAAATAATTGGATTTAAATAATTAATATCAAACCCTCTTCCCGATTCGCTTTGCTCCCATACTATGGTTTCGAAAAGACCCAAATTCCATCTTTTAGTAAGGTTGATGCTTAAATAGTGGGTAGTGCTATACTTCTTTCTAAAAGTATTGTTTAACTCAAACTCGGGCCTTAAATCTTGAAGAATAGAAAATATATTTACGTACTTGACTTTCCAGAAGTCAGTAGTAATTTTAAAAAAAGGGTAATTAAAGGCATTGTCAGAAAGCAATAATGAACGGTAACCATCGCCTATGAAGTTTTTTCCGTGACCAAATTGAAAATTAAAATGCTTGTCGGCCTGATAGCTAATCAAACCGTTAGACATGGCAAAATCAAAATCATGATCCACCTCATGATCTCCCCATTTAGAATATCCTTGACCAGGAACAACAAAATAATTGTCTACAATAGCATCCTCTAAATAGTCAGGAAAAATTGCCTGATTTTCGTAAAAAGAGGTGTAAAAAGTTATTTTAGAGCCAACCCTTCCTTTTACTTCAAAAGCACGAGTATTTACGTATCGGCTTGCTGAGTCGGAATTACCAAGCTCAAGATGAAATAAAGGATTAATAATTAGGTCAAAATCATCGGCCTGATAGCGCAAAGCATTGTTGTTTAAAGCGCCATTCAAAAAAGAAGATTTAAAAGAATATGGTTCTATGTTAGAGTCCGTGTTTTGACCAAAGTTAAAATTAGCTTTTAAAGAAGTATGGGACGTAGAATCTAAGCAATGGTACTCCTTTTGGTAATCGTTGTGCCAAGAATGATTGAATGTAAAGCTGTTTTGACTAAAAAGTAAGATTGGCATAAAGGCCAAAACTATAATAATGGATTTTTTCATTTGCTTTTATTAATAATAATCAAAAATAACACCCCTAATCCGCAAATCAAAAGAAGGACGTAGTTAATGTTTAAAAAGCCTAAAAACAAAGCTGCTATAATAACTAACAAATTAAAAAGCAAAAGAGTTATGGCCGTCTGAATTTGAGTCAACCCTTTGTCCATTAACAAATGGTGAAGGTGGTTTCTGTCTCCCGAAAAAGGAGATTTTTTTTGGGCCAATCGAACAATAAAAACCCTAAGTAAATCTTGAAGTGGAATAATTAAAATCGCCATTGCTAGAGTAGGTGTTTTAATTTGAAACCATTGGCTCTCTATTTGAAAATCTGTTTCTACAAATTGAACCGCAATAATTGAAAGTAAAAATCCGACAACTAAGGAACCCGTGTCGCCCATAAATATTTGAGCAGGATGCCAGTTGTATCTTAAAAAAGCTATTAGTGCCCCTATTATAGCTGATAAGATTATTGCGAAATTAATGTCGTTTTGTAAAAATAAAAAGACGAAAAATACAGAAGATACTAATAGGCCTATCAAAGCCGCTAAACCATCAATACCGTCTATTAAATTATACGCATTTGTAATGACCAACATGGTTAAAACAGTAAGCAAAAAACTAGTTATGTATGGTAATTCATAAATGAAAAATAGCCCTTGCATGCTAGTAATTCTCAAGTCGTTAAAGTAAACGATGATAATAATAGCTATTAATTGACCTAAGAATTTTTTTGAGGGACGAAGAGTTATAGAGTCGTCAATTACACCTAAGAAAAAGACAATAAACAAAGATCCCATTATCCATTGAACTCCATCCACATCTCCTATTTTCAGAAGAATGAAAAAAGATAGTATTATACCAAAAAAAATGGCAACTCCTCCGTAAGTAGGGATTGCTTTTGAGTGCGAAGCTATAAGGTTAGGAATCTTTAATAAATCGGTATACCTTTTAGATAAAAGTAATATGAGAGGTATCGTTAGATAAGTAATGAAAAAAGAAATGATAAGACTGATTATAATTTCAATCATCACTTTTTTAATTTAGTTAGCCAAAACTCAATCATCTCATCAATCATAGTTTCAAAAGTATAGCTAGGCTCCCAGCCTAAAGCTCTTAATTTTGAAGCATCTCCTTTAAGGTTATTTAATTCTTCTGGCCTTAAATATCTTTCATCCACAACGATATAATCTTTATAGTCCAAGTCTAGCTTAGAGAAGGTGTATTCGCATAAATAGCGTACTGAATTGGAAACCCCTGTAGCGCAAACCATATCAATTGGCTCCTCTTGCTGTAGCATTAGCCACATGGCTTTTACGTAATCTTTAGCATGGCCCCAATCTCTAGTAGCTTCTAAATTTCCTAGTTCTAGCTGGTCTGTTAATCCTAATTTGATTCGAACCGCCTCTTTAACTACTTTTCCTGTAACAAAATTAGAACCTCTTCTGGTAGACTCATGGTTGAACAAAATACCATTACTGATATATAAACCATAAGACTCTCTATAATTCTTACAGATATTATGAGCAAATACTTTAGCACAGCCATAAGGAGAAACAGGAGTTAATGGAGTCGACTCTCTTTGAAAGCCATCGGAATCAATACTATTTCCGAACATTTCCGAAGAACTTGCTTGGTATAATTTAGCTTCAGGACATACAATTCTGATTGCTTGCAATAAATTTAAAGTTCCGATTGCAACTACTTGAGAAGTATAAATTGGCTGATCAAAACTAATTCTTACGTGAGACTGAGCCGCTAAATTATATATTTCATCGGGTTGAAAATCTTTTAAAACAAATAGCAAGGAGGACATATCGGTCATGTCAGCATAAACAAGTTTAACTTTCCCATAAACCGAATCTAATCGGTCAGACTGATTTTCTGCAACAGAATTTCTTTTTAAAGTTCCACAAACTTCATAGCCTTTTTCTAATAAGAATTCGGAAAGAAAAGATCCGTCCTGCCCATTTATTCCTGTTATTAACGCTTTTTTCATTTTAGATTTTTAAATCAATTTTATCAAAATAACAACTATTAATTTAATATAACAGACTTATTTATGCTTCCTTTTTCAGAAATTACTTTTAGAAGGTATGAGCCTGACTTTAGTTGAGCTCTTTTAATTACTAGTTTATCAGACAATGATTCCACAGAATAAACAAGCCTTCCCTGTAAGTCGAACAACATTATTTGTCTTTTATTTTTGGTTGGGGTGAAAAAATCAATGTTTAATTCCCGCCTAAAAGGATTAGGATAAACTATCGCGTTTATCAAACTATTTGTTTCGTCAATGTTAGCAACATTTGAAATAGAAATGTCCATGCAAGTTTGTTGCCCTTGGCAGCCGTTTTGGTCTGTTTCGGTTACACAAAGAGAAGCCGTTCCTTCTTGACTCCAAGCTATATTAACCGAATTAGTTCCTTGGCCATTGCTAATTGTTCCTAAAGAACCTAGCTGCCATTGGTAAGAAGAATTAGAGTTATTAGAAACAGAATAACTAGAGCTAAATCCTATGTTTTCTTGGTCAGATCCGTTAATGTTTAGGTTAGCAAGTTGAGCTACTGTTAAGTTTAAGATAGCAGAACTATCACAACCTAGAGAACCTGTAGTATTAAAATTATACTGACCTGTATTGGAATAAGTGCTTCCATTCCATTCAAATTGATCGCAAACTACTACTGTTTCTGTAGAGCTATTTATAGCTAAGATAGTTAGGTTTAGATTAACGATACTATCGCAGCCCAACGAATTTTGATAGATAACAAAAGGGCTGTCCGTACTTTCGGTATAAGTAATGTCATCTATCCAAGTATAAGAATCGCAGTGTGATTGACTATCTACTGAGCTTGAAACAGGTAAAATCGTTAGCTCTAAAACAGCAATACTATCGCAGCCACTAGAAGATGTTGTTTCGAAAGAATGAACACCTGATTCGGTATAGACCTCATCGTTCCAAGTAAAGCTTCCACACTGTTCTATTTGAGTGTTTGATTGGTATACAGAGTCGGAAATAATGATTTCCAAATTTATGGTGCTGTCACACATCTGGCTATTTAAAATGGTATAGCTAAAAGAAGTTGATTCTGATACATTAAATTCTATAAATTCTCCTCCCACTAAAGGATAAGAAACGTTGTACATGCTACAAGAAGAGACGGTCTGACTAGTCTCACTACTAAAGCCCATACTTAAATCTAGATAAGATAAACTATCGCATCCGGCAGCATTAGTAGATACATATTCGTACAGTCCGCTAGTTGTGTAGTCTGTTCCATTCCATGAATAACTGTTACAGGCATCCACAGACTCTGTAACTACAGAAGTAGTAGATAATAGCAAGTTTAAGGTTGCAATACTATCGCAACCACTTGTGTTGGTTGTAACAAATTGATACGACCCGTTTTCTGTATATACACTATCGTTCCAAAGATAAGATGGTTCACAAATTAAAACTGACTCTATAGAAGATGTGCTATTTAGAATAGAAAGGTCTAGAGTAACAACACTATCGCAACCAATAGAGTTTTGCAAGACCAATGTAGGGGTGTTAATAGACTCGGTATAAGTATTGCCATCTTGCCACTGGTAAATATCGCAATGTTGTTGAGAGTCGACATATAAAGAAGCGTTTAATATCTCTAGTTGTAAAAACACAATGCTATCGCAAAGTTGTGCATTTATTAAAGTGTCTGAATAAAATCCTGAAGTAGAATAGTCTTTATCGTTCCAGTTAAAATTATCGCAAGTAGTAAGTTCAAGAGTATCTCCTAAAGAAGACTGCAAAACCGTAAGGTTATAAATAATTATACTATCGCAACCACTAGATGAAATAAAGCTTTCTTCATAAGTTCCCGAAGTGCTATAATATGGACTAGTAGCAGCAAACTGAACAGAATCACAGATTGTTAATGTTTCTATAAAAACAGAAGATGTCGTTACGATTTGAGTTTCCGAATTCCATCCTGAGTCACAATCATCATTGGAATAAATTCTAGATTGTATTTCGTAAGTAGTGCATTCCAAAATTCCGTTAGTAAACGTTTTTGAGCTGTCCGATTGGCCAGCACCGTCTATTGTTCCTATAGCTCCAACGGCAATCCATGAAAAAGAACCTAATTGACGGTATCTAAACTTATATTGATCTATTGAAGAGTCAGGATCTACTGAAACGGTTATAGAGTAATTATTAGAACTTAAATCTAACTCCGGATAATTAACCAAGGAAAGGTTTAGAGTCATGGAGCTATCACATCCATTTAAATTAGTGTAATTATAAACATACTGACCACTTTGGGTGAAAATGCTATCGTTCCAACTAAAAGAATCGGCATTACATACTGACTCGTTAAATATCGTATTAGAACTATTATAAATTGTTAAATCGAGCTCTACAATACTGTCACATCCTTGAGTGTTTTGTAAAAAACTAATGGCATCATTATTAGAACTAGTATAGGTAACTCCATTTTGCCACTCATAAGAATCACAATGAACTTGTGTGTCTGTGCCAATTTCAGAACCATTAATGGTTAAGTCGAGTACCAATGTAGAATCGCAACCCTGAGAAGTCGTTAAGACTTGTTGGTATACCCCTGATTCGTTATAAATAATTTGATTCCACATATATAAGTCACACGAACTTACGAAAGTAGTATCGGCGTTATATGAGGAGTTAATAGTTATGTCAGCCAAAATAATACTATCACATCCATTTGAAGAAGTAACTGTTTCAGAATAAAAATCTGTTTCAAAATAATATGATCCGTTTTCAGATATTTGAACAGAATCACAACCACTTATAGTAACTAAGCTAGTGGTAGAAGTAAAAGCAGTTCCTGCATCAATCCATCCGCTATCACAGCCATCAGTTGCTAAAATTCTTTTCTGAAACTGATACTGATTACAACTCAATAAATTGTTAACCGATTTAAAACTTAACGATTGAGGCAGAAAATCAACAGTTCCAATACCAACTACTCCAGCCCAAGAGCTAGCACCTACTTCTTTATATCTAAACTTATATTGATCTACTAATAAATTTGGAGTGATATTGATTGTAATAGAAAAATCATTTGATTCGAAAACAATTTCTGGTAGCAGTGAGTCACATTCTGCAACTGTAGTAGAAGCATCTACAGAAATGGAATATAAAAA
>JABAYQ010000061.1 GCA_018608925.1 Cryomorphaceae bacterium
GCATATATATGTATGCCACTTCGTACATTATAGAGCCGTCTTTTCCATTCATAGACAAACAAGCCATAAACTGTTCTAAAGCACCATCAAAATCACCTAAGGTTTTAAGGCGCAAACCCTCAAAATAGAAACTTTGGTATTTTACAACATCAAACTCTATGTTTTTTTTAGCTTTTTCTAGAGAATAAAAAGGGTGGTTTTGAGCACCAACCAATTGACTAATCCCTAATAAAAAAACAATAATTAAACTCTTATTTATTTTCATAACATTATTTTGTTCCTGTAGATCCGAAACCGCCTTCTCCTCGAATGGTTTCGCTCAATGATTCTTTAACGTTCCACTTAGGTTGTTGATGAGCAGCTATTACTAATTGAGCGATGCGCTCCCCATCTTCCACGATAAATTCTTTGTCTGATAGATTAACTAACAGAACGCCAATTTCTCCTCTATAGTCTGCATCAATGGTTCCAGGACTATTTAAAACGGTAATTCCTTTTTTAAATGCTAATCCGCTTCTTGGTCTAACTTGCATTTCAAACCCTTGAGGAAGCTCCACAAACAAGCCTGTTTTAATCAAAGCTCTTTGAAGTGGCGCCAACACAACAGCAGTGTCTAAATTAGCCCTAACATCCATTCCTGCAGAGTGGGTCGTTTCGTATTGTGGTAAGTCGTGTTTAGACTGGTTAATTACGTTAATGGTTTGCATGCTGTTTAATCAAAAGTTATGGATTGGAAATTACTCTTTTTTTGGGTTTCTCTAATAAAATAGCAGCTCCAATAAAAATAAGAAGATAAACAGTATTTATTACCATTCCCATATCTACAAAAGTGCTTAATAAATAAAGGCCTAAACTAAAAAATAAATAAAAACTTATTCTAGAAATAGAATACGGAATAGGATAGTACTTTTTTGAAAGCAAATAAGAGACCACCGTCATAGAAAAATAACAAATTAAAGTTGCCCAGGCCGCTCCTTCAAAACCCATGGAAGGAATAAACATAAAGTTAAAAACTACCGTTAACAAGGCTCCAAAAATGGAGAGATAAGCTCCGTATTTAGTTCGCTCAGAAAGCTTGTACCAAACTGATAGATTATAATAGATACCCAAAAACAAATTTGCAAATAAAAGAATAGGCACGACTAACTTACCTCTAGGGTCCTGAAATTCGGAACCAATAAAGTTTTTAATAATGTCGAAATATAACATCGATCCTAAAAAGATAATAGAGGTTACGATGGTAAAGTATTTTAAAACTCGGGCGTATAGCTCTTTCGAATTTTTCTCTTTCTCTTGAGCGAAGAAAAAAGGTTCGGCTGCAAAACGAAAAGTCTGAACAAACAGAGTCATAATTATAGACAGTTTGTAGAATGCACTATAAATTCCTATTTCAGAAGTAGCAATATCTGAAGGCAATAAATACTGTAAAATGATTCTGTCTATGGTTTCATTAGCAATTCCGGCAAGACCAGCAATCATTAGTGGTGAAGCATAAACCAACATCTTTTTCCACAAAAGCTTATCAAATGATTTAAAGTTGCCGAACATTTCTGGAAGAAGCAAAATTATGGTTACTACACTGGCTACTAAGTTGGCAATGAAGATATAGCCAATTCCTATTTCGGGATTGTATATTTTTTCAATAAGTGTAGCAGACTGCAAGTCGTTTTCTATAGCAAAATCGCAGTAAATAATAAAGAAAAGGTTGAGCCCGATGTTTATAAATATGTTTAATAAACGAACTACTGCAAAGCGAATGGCTTTATTCTGCTGACGCAGCTTAGCAAAAGAAATGGAAGAAATCGCATCAAGTCCAATTATTAAAGCAAAGTATTTTATGTATTCGGGATGATCTCCAAAACGAATCGTATTTGCAATTTCTTGACTAAAGAAACATGCAATAAACATAAACAAAGTAGAGGAAGCAATAATAGAAAGTAGCGTGGTGCTGTATACTTTCTTTTTATCAGTTTCCAGGTGAGAGAATCGGAAGAAAGCTGTTTCCATACCATAGGTTAATATCACTACAAAAAAAGCAACATAAGCATATAGTATAGTGGTCTCTCCATACTCTACAGTTGTAAAATATCTAGTATATAGAGGAACTAGTAGGAAGTTGAGTAAACGACCTACTATACTGCTCAAACCATAAATGGCTGTTTGACCTAATAATTTTTTTAGGGGATTCAAATTATATGCTAAAAGTTAGGCTTTCTTTTTTCCAAAAAAGCTGTGGTTCCTTCTTTATCCGCCATCACCAAAACCAGCATTTACCGATTTTATTGCGAAAGCAATTGCATTAGGCGAATTTCTAGCAATCTTTTTGGCTAATTTTTGAGCGCTCTCCATTAATTCGTCTAGTGTGCAAACTTGATTAACCAAACCCCACTGCATAGCGCTCTGTGCGTCTATCATTTGAGCGCTAGTAATCATTTCCATCGCCTTTCCTTTTCCTACTAATTGAGCTAAACGCTGTGTTCCGCCATAGCCAGGAATAACGCCTAAAGACACTTCAGGTAATCCTAATTTAGATGTATCACTAGCTATTCGGATATGGCAAGACATTGCAAGCTCCAAGCCGCCGCCTAAAGCAAAGCCATTAACCGCAGCAATAACCGGGGTGGACAACTGCTCTACTAAATTAAATAAAAGGTATTGGCCATCGCGAGCTAAATCTGCTCCTTGTGTTTTGTTGAAATGAGCAAATTCTTTAATGTCTGCTCCAGCAACAAAAGCTTTAGTTCCTTGTCCGCTTAAAATAATACACCTTGTTTCATTATCTCTGTCCGCTTTTAAAAAAGCATCGTTTAACTCTTCAATCGTTTCTTTATTAAGAGCGTTTAGTTGAGAGGGGCGATTTATTAAAATAGTACAAATTGGTTTTTCAGTACTTACTATAATATTTTGGTAACTCATAAATAGAAAAATAATAATTAGCAGCAAAGATAGTTTTTTACTGAAACAGATGAGCTGAGCAAAAAACAGAAAAAAGTATAATCTTAGTATGTACTAGTCATTAGAAACAAAAGAAGAATCATTCAAAGCGATTAGAAAAGCAATAAGGTCTTGTTTTTGATCTTGACTGATATCGAATGGTTGAATGAGTGGATCTTGGTTAAAATGTCCTTTAGCGCCACTGCTGTAATGGTCAATAACCTGCTCTAAGCTCTCAAAGGAACCATCGTGCATATATGGAGCGCTAAAGCCAATGTTTCTAAGCGTAGGTGTTTTAAAAATGGCTTGGTCTTCGGTTTTTTTTGTAAGCCTTGCTCGACCTTGATCAGTATAGTTGGTGTATAGTCCGTTGTTGGTTAAGCGGCTATCGCTAAAATTAAACCCTCCATGGCAAGAGGCACAATACAGATCGTCAAAAAACAAATTCATTCCTCTAATTTCGGAATCGTTTAAAGCAGTCTTGTTTCCTTGGTAAAAATATTGATCGTAAGGCGAATTACCACTAATTAGAGTTCGTTCGTAACAAGCGATAGCATAGGCTATTACTTGAGGGCTTGGTTCGCTATTGTAAGCATCCTTACTTAGCGAAACATAAAGAGAATCTTGTTTCATACGCTCGGCAATAAGAAGAATATGAAAATCAAATTCGTTGTGCTCATGAATAGGAATTTTAACTTGTGTTTCTAGACTAGGGTTTAGTCCATCGAGCAAGAAGTAAGGTTGATAAGCTACATTAGTAAGAGTCGGAGCGTTTCTACTTACTTGTCTCCCTTTAATGCCAACGCTTTTTTGTCTTCCATCGCTAAAAGCAAATTGGGGCTGGTGGCAGCTAGCGCAAGAAAGAGAAGAGTCACGCGACATCATATTATCGAAAAACAATTTCTTTCCTAACGCAACCCTAGAATCAGATAATTGGTTGTCTTCTGGAATAAATGGGGTAGGAAAACCTTTAGGTATAAACAAAGAATAGGGGTCTGAAAAGACCCCTATAAAAATGTATATTAAAAGTAATATTATCCTCATTTAGTTACCACAAATCGTTTGCTCTGAGAGTTGGTCAACCCATCAAATTTAGCAATATAGGTTCCACTATTTAATTCTTTGAGAATGAAATAATTTCCTTCATGATTTAGGTTTTTGTCTTGATAAACAACACGACCAGACATATCATAAACAGAAATAGAATAAGTCTGTTTGTCTGCTAGCTTATAGCTAAGTACTGGTGCGTATGACATGCTGTAATCAACATGAATGTAAGATGGTGTTTGTAGGGAAGATGCAGAGGCTGCAATTCCTGTTACAAAAACATTATTCGATGTTGTATTTTGCATGTATGCATTATGTGCTTGAGTATTTCCGTGGTTAATTCCTATTACATCTAAATCAAGAAGTCCAATCCATCTATCCAAAAAAACTTGTACAGATAAGTCTATCTGACCAGAGTTAGCCGCACTATTGAAATTAAGCTCTACAGCTGTTAAAAGGTCGTCTCCAAATCCTCTAAATTCGAAGTTGCTATTTGGCTCTCCATCTTCATTGTCATCAATTGCACCGTTCAAATCAAAAAAGAAGTAGCCTGATGGCCATCCCCAATCCATTAAAGGAGCTTGAGGGCCAAGAGGATGCGAAGGCAAAAAAGCGTTGCTATTACCATGGTTGGCATCATAGTCAACACCAACATCAAAGCGTAATTTCTCAACCACGTCAATATTATAGCTTCCTAAGTCATAAGAAGAAATATTAGCATGTGCTAAAACATATACTTCATCTAAAACAGTAAGCTGGCCGCCATCATGAACAATTTCAAGAGAAGATAAATAATACCTTACTCTAGAAAATTCCAAGGATTTTCCTTGACTTGATGTATATGTTTGTCCGTATACGAATGCTTGATCATTAAAAGAATGATTAAGGTCTAGGTTAATTTGATTTTGAGCGAAGCCTAGCGAAGAGATGAAAAGAAAAGCTGTGGCAAAACCGCTACTAAAAAATAATTTCATAATTATCTAACGTTTAATGATTTACGAATAGTACCATCTTGGTATTGTAAAATATGTATTTGGTTGGGTTCGATTTTGTCAATTTTCTGACCGAATAAATTATATACAGCTACAACAGGATTGGATCCATTATTATACCACTGACTAATATCGGTTACATCACTAGCAATCCCTCTCCAGGTTACGGTATCGACAATAGAACTATTAATTGTGATTTCCATTTTAACAAGGCCTTCACCCGCAACATTGTTTGGGTAAAAATGACAGTTTAGGTATTGTTGGCTACTTGCCTCAAACGATCCTGTTCCAGACGTTATGCCTGGCGCAAAACAAGAAGGAAAGCAGTTAGAGAACTCCCATTCAGAAGGCATAGAATCTTGAACAATAACCCACTCTACCGTTAGCGCTTGTTCAGCATTAAAAAAAGTGTTAGCATAAAAATCATCAACAGAGCTAGCATCAGTAAACTCTATATAATGATCATCAATAGAATACTGAGCAAAGCCAATAAAGGGAATTAAAATAAAGCTTAGGCAAAAAAGTAAATTTGTTTTCATAATAACTGTATGTTTTAATAATTAATCGAATTTAGTAATAAAAAGCTAATTGAAGCAAGACAGACTAAATGTTCTTACGTACCCACCAAAAAAAGCCTGGTTAAAAACCAGGCTCTAAGATAGTTGTTTTATATAAAAATTATCCGTTTAGGGCTTCCGCACCACCTACGATCTCTAATATCTCGTTTGTAATAGCTGCTTGTCTTGCTTTGTTATAAGTCAATTTTAGCTCCTTTCTTAATTCTCCCGCGTTGTCTGTAGCTTTGTGCATTGCAGTCATCCTAGCTCCGTGCTCCGAAGCGTAAGAGTCTAAGACCGCTTTAAAAAGCTGAATTTTTAACGACTTAGGAATTAAATCTATAACAATTTCTTCCTTAGATGGTTCGAAAATATAATCGCCTATAGAAACAGATTCATCGCTTGGAGTTTCTACTGGCAAAAAGCTTTCTGCCATTATCAACTGAGAAGCTGCGTTTTTAAACTGATTGTAAACCAAAACTACTTTGTCGTATTTACCACTAACATACTGATCCATAATAGACTCAGCAATTAACGATGTGTTTTCGAAAGTAAGATCGTTAAACAATTGGTCATGAGAAGAAGCAACATTATAGCCGTTTTTAGCAAAAAATTCACTTCCTTTTTTTCCGATAGTCAAGAAACTAACCGACTCAAAGTTTTTACTTTCAGCAACTGCTTTCTTAATAATGTTAGAGTTGAATGCACCACACAAACCTCTATTGGATGTAACTACTACAAACAATACGTTTTTTATGTCTCTTACATCCGAAAACTGTCCGCCTTCCGAACCTTCAAGAGTCGAACTAAGGTTTACCAATAGCTCTCTCAGCTTGTTAGCATAAGGTCGCATTTGGGTAATCGCGTCCTGCGCTCTTTTTAATTTGGCAGCAGACACCATTTTCATTGCACTAGTAATCTGCATGGTAGAACCAACAGAAGTAATTCGTGCACGTATGTCTTTTAAATTAGCCATAATTAAGCGCTGTATTTTTTAGAAAGGTCAGAAGTTACAGCTCTTAAAGTGTCTGTAATTTCTTTAGTTAATTTTCCTGCACCTAAAGCATCCAATACATCTTGGTGTTTGTGGTGTAAGAAAGCTATGAACTCTGTTTCAAACTCTTTAATTTTGTTAGTAGGAACATCCATTAACAATCCGTTTGTTCCACAGAAAATAATAGCAGCTTGCTCTTCTACTCTTAAAGGAGAATACTGACCTTGTTTTAATATTTCAACATTTCTTTGTCCTTTATCAATTACTGCTTTAGTAGCAGCATCTAAGTCAGACCCGAATTTAGCAAATGCTTCAAGCTCACGGTATTGTGCCTGATCGAGCTTTAAAGTACCCGAAATTTTCTTCATCGACTTAATTTGTGCAGAACCTCCTACGCGGGATACCGAAATACCTACATTAATTGCAGGACGAACACCAGAGTTGAATAAATCACCATCTAAGAATATTTGTCCGTCAGTAATAGAAATTACGTTGGTAGGAATATAAGCAGATACATCACCTGCTTGTGTTTCAATAATTGGAAGAGCTGTTAAAGAACCGCCACCTTTTACTTTGTCTTTTAAAGAAGCAGGAAGGTCATTCATCTGAGCAGCAATGGCATCATCGTTAATTACTTTTGCTGCACGCTCTAATAAACGAGAGTGAAGATAAAATACATCTCCTGGGTAAGCCTCTCTACCTGGAGGTCTTCTTAAAAGAAGAGAAACCTCACGATAAGCAACCGCTTGTTTAGACAAGTCATCAAATACGATAAGAGCAGGACGACCTGTATCTCTAAAGAATTCACCAATTGCAGCACCAGCTAATGGAGCGTAAAACTGCATTGGAGCAGGGTCAGATGCGTTAGAAGCTACAATAACTGTATAGTCTAATGCTCCGGCCTCTTCTAATGTTTTAGCAATAGATGCAACCGTTGATCCTTTCTGACCTACAGCAACGTATATACAGAAAACTGGTTCGCCTTTATCGTAAAATTCTTTTTGGTTTATAATAGTATCGATAGCAACGGCTGTTTTACCAGTTTGTCTGTCGCCAATAATTAACTCTCTTTGACCTCTTCCTACTGGAATCATCGCGTCAATCGCTTTGATACCTGTTTGTAAAGGTTCGTTTACTGGTTGTCTGTATATAACACCAGGAGCTTTTCTCTCAATTGGCATTTCGAAAGTTTCGCCAGCAATAGGTCCTTTTCCGTCAATAGGGTTTCCTAAAGTATCTACTACACGACCTAACATTCCTTCTCCTACATTAATAGAAGCAATTCGGTTAGTTCTCTTTACTACATCACCTTCTTTAATTCCTTTAGAAGGTCCTAATAATACAGCTCCAACATTGTCCTCCTCTAAGTTAAGAACGATTGCTTGTAGTCCGTTTTCGAACTCAATCAATTCACCAGACTGAACATTAGTTAGTCCGTAGATTCTTGCAATACCGTCACCGACCTGCAATACAGTACCTACTTCTTGAAGTTCTGACTCGGATTTAAATCCTGCCAATTGTTGTCTTAAAATTGCTGATACTTCAGCTGGTTTTACTTCTGCCATAACGTTTGTTTATTAAAAGTCCTTTATGTAAAGGTTTTTATTAAATGATTGTTTTAAATCGTTTATCTGACGCAATACACTAGCGTCTAGTTGACGGTCGCCAATACGAACAATGGCACCTCCAATTAAATTTTCGTTTACTTTTTCACTAAGCTCTACTTTCTGTATCCCTTGCTTTTTTATAAATTCTAAAACCTGAGTTCTAAGCTGGTCATCTAAAGGTTGAGCGGTAGTAATAATAGCCGTTTCTATTCCTAAACTAGTTTTATAAACCGACATAAATTGTTGCGCGATTTGAACTAATAAAGGCTCTCTTTTCTTCTTAGTAATTAATTCTACAAAAGCATTAGATAAAGGAGACAGGCTTGTGAATACTTCCGAAAGTATAGAAAGCTTTTTGTCTGTTTTGATAACTGGGCTTTTTAATAATAAAGAAAGCTCATGAGATGCAGAACAAGTAGACATGATCGTTTCCATATCCGCCTTGCAAGCTTCTAATACATTTTGCTCTTTAGCCAATTCGAAAAGTGACTTAGCGTATCTTAATGTTGCTCTAGTGTTAGCCATATTAGTTTAAATCAGCATCTTTTAAAGCTGCCGCAACAAAATCTTTTTGTTTTTGTTGGTCCGACAATTCGCTTTTTAATACTTTTTCTGCAATATCAATAGAAAGGGAGGCTACCTGGTTTTTAAGATCCGTAATCGCCGCCATTTTTTCGTTTTGAATTTGCTCTCTAGCAGACTCAATTACTTTGTCAGCCTCAACAGAAGCTGCAGATCTAGCATCATTAATGATGCTTTCTTTCATTTCTCTAGCTTCCTTCAAAATAGTATCTCTTTCCACTTTCGCTTCCTGAAGTACTTTTTGGTTGTCAGCACTTAAAGCCTGCATTTCTTCTCTTGCGCTTTGTGCGGAATCTAAAGCATCTTTAATCCCCTGCTCTCTATCTTCAATAGAAGATAATATAGGGCCCCAAGCGTATTTTTTAAGTAAGAAAATAAGAGTGATAAACAATACTGTTTGCCAAACAAATAATCCTATCGAAAAGTCTTTAAATAATTCTTCCATTTTTGATTGTATTTTTTTGTTTTAACTGTTGTAAAAATCAAGACTGTAAGCAACCCTTACAGTCTTGATTTAAATGTTTTGGTTATGCGAATAAAGCCGCAAATCCAATACCTTCAATTAATGCAGCAGCAATAATCATTGCTGTCTGAATTTTAGCAGTCGCTTCAGGTTGTCTTGCAATTGCGTCCATGGCAGAGCCACCGATCTTACCAATTCCTAAACCTGCACCGATTACGATTAGTCCTTTACCAATCATTGCAAAAGTTTCAGCATCCATAATAGTTAAAAATTAAAGTTAATACTCAGTTAAAAAAATTAATGATCATCATGTTCTTCTACTGCCGAACCAAAATATAAGGCAGTTAACATGGTGAATATATAAGCTTGTAGAAACGCTACAAGTAGTTCAATTACTCCTAAAAACAAGGTTAGTCCGAAAAATGCTCCGTTTGCTAACCAATGTTGTGCTGCATAAATTAAACCAATAAGAGACATCAATACTACGTGACCCGCAGTAATGTTTGCATAGAGACGAATCATCAATGAAAATGGCTTAATGATTGTTCCTAATAACTCAATTGGTAATAAAATAATTTTCATAGGAACAGGCACTCCTGGCATCCAGAAAATGTGTCCCCAATAATTTTTGTTGGCAGTAAATTGTGTGATAAAATAAGTGATTAAAGCCAAGCTAAACGTAACTACAATGCTTCCTGTAACGTTTATCCCAAGTGGCATCATTCCAGAAAGGTTCAGAAACCAGATAAAGAAAAATACCGTTAATAGGTAGCTCATATATTTTTTGTAGTGCTTTTCTCCAATATTAGGAATAGCAATGTCGTCTCTTACAAACAAAACTAGTGGTTCTAGTATACGACCAAATCCTGTAGGGATAGGGCCTTTTTTGTAAGACCTTGCAAGCTTGCTAAAAGAGATAAGCAAGAAAGCGCACATTAGAATAATTACTAATACGTTTTTAGTAATCGAAAAGTCTATGATGCTTTGATTGTCTAAAACGTGTCCTTCGCTATCTGTTTTGTAAATTTTACCGTGATCAAGGTTGTAGTAATTGCCTTTGCTATTAGCTAGGGTGTGACCATGATCAAAAGAAGACGACATAAACAAATGAATGCCGTTATCCCATATTATTACCGGAAGTGGCATGGCAAGCCCATGATACAACTCAAAGTAATGAGCATCTTTTAAGTGATGCTTAATGGTTTGTTTTATTTCTGTCTTTAGATCCATAGTTTGGCCTTCACCATGGTCGTGGCTATGGTCGTCAGGATGCTCTAGAGCAAAAGCCGTAGTACTGAAGAGTACTAAAAGAGTTGCTATTATGTTAAGTTTTGCCTTCATCATTCGCAAAAATGCCGTGTTTATAGAATTCGCTGCAAAACTAAGTATTTCTATTTATTCTAAAAATAAAATAGAGGACTTTTTTAACACAAAATTGTTGAGCATTAATGTGACTTGTTTAGTGTTTTGACTAAAGCCGTCACCTCTATGATTAAAGACAAGGAATAAGGAACAAAAAATAGAAAGAATTCTAAGCTAGAAGTTTGGCCGTCGGCCTGAAAAGTGGGTTCCAATAAAAAATAAAAAAATGCAAACTTAAAAAGGCTGGTAAATAAAAAAATGAAGCCAAGGTTTTTAGCTTGTTTTTCTTTCAAAAAAGTAAGTACAAAAAAAACAGCCGCTGTAATAATAAGGTTTCCCAAATAAGACACATTAAGCATTTTATTTAAAACAGGATCAATTTGGTTTTTTATAAGAAAGGAATGAATGAAATAAGCCGCTAATAAAAATAGAAATAACCTCAACTTAAAAGTTATAAATTC
>JABAYQ010000081.1:0-3205 GCA_018608925.1 Cryomorphaceae bacterium
ATACAATGCTAACCCAACAAGCATGAGTCTATCCATTGATTCCTTTTTAAAGGTAAAAAAGAAGTCGTATTGGCTAATACTTGGGGACATGCTAGAACTTGGCAAAAGTTCCCTAGAAGAGCACCAAAAAATAATCGATAGATTAGAAGAAAAAAATGCTAAAAATGTTATTATCGTTGGAGATGAATTTGGTAGATGCAAACATTCATATAAACATTTTGACACTGTTGATTTGGCAAGTAAGTGGATAAAAACACGCCCTATTATTAATAGCCACGTATTGCTAAAAGGATCTAGAGGAATTAAGCTAGAACAATTAGAAAGGGTTCTTTAATTTAGCTCGTCTCTTACGAACTGAACTAAAACAAAAAAGCTAGAAGCAATAAAAAAACCAAGAATTGCAAACAATACAAAAAACTTTGATTTCGATTTTACATTTCTTTTCAAAGGAAATTTAGGAGTATCTATAATACTAATGAGTGGTTTTTGATTTAGAGAAGTAAATTTTGTTAGCTCTAAATTTTTAATGATTTCAGAGTACATAACATTCAATATCTGAACATCTCTTTGCAGTCTTAACTCTTGCAAAAAGCCTTTCGATTTTTTAACTCCAAAATTTGAATCCTTATAGTCTGCATAAATCAACTCAGCTGACTGAAGTTCTGTAAGAACTGAGTCCGCCCTATTAGAAATGAAATTAAGATTTAATTGAGACTTGGCTGTCTCAAATGAAACATAAAACTTGTCAAGCTTAGTTATTAAAGATTCTACTAATCTAAAGGAAAAATCTTCATTTTCTGATCTAACTTTTAGAGACATTATGTTTGTCTCATTTTTGAAATCAATAAAAACATTGGAAGAAATGATAGATTTAAAAGCTATCCCCATAATACTATCATGGTTAAATGTAAACATTTCTTTATCGTCAGGAAAAGTAAAACCAGCAAACGAATTTTCTTCCCAGTTTTCGTCTAACTCAGAAATAGAAATAAAATGGTGTATTAGCTTATCTTCCTTTTCGTTTACGACACCATAGGTCATAAGCGCGTCTTCAATTAATCTTCTAGACAAAACTAATTCTTCGATATTTCCTTGGCTAAAAGCATTGGAGGAGCCTCCCAAATCTACTCCAAACTGACTTGCCAAGCCTCCTAAACCTCCTAAAGGAGAAGAAGCATCGTTATCTTCAATTACAAAAGTAACTTCAGCATCAAAAGTTTCAGCATCTAAAGAGGCTAAGAAATAACCAACAATTGCAAAAATAAAAGTGAATATAACAAGCTGTATTTTCCTTTTAAATAAAACTTTCCAAATTCTATTTATTAAAACAATTACATCCTTTAGGGTAACTGTAGATGTTCTTTCCTCAGAGAAATCACTCATAGTTTACTGTCTTGATAAGTATAAAATATATAAAGATGCAATTCCTGTAATCTTAGTAACAGTACTTTCGATAATTTTAGTCCAATCAACTGGCTCTGACTTAATACGTTTAATCTTTATGTCTTCGGTCACCTTTATAGTCGAACCATTTGTAACTTTAGGATATAGAATAAACAAACCATAATTTCTTGCTTTCTTGATTGAACCAGAAGGGTACAAAACATAAGTCTCATCTTTTAAGTTATGCTTAGAAAATCCTCCTGCAAAATTATTTACATAATAGTTTGCTCTTCTCTTAAAGAATGGAGTATTAATAGTACTGTTTCGTAAATTTTTTGTTGCACCAGTTATTGTAACAATGTTCTCTAAAGTAGGAATAACAATCTTATCTCCGTCTTGCAAGTAAATATTGTGTTTTGACATTCTGTTTTTCAATGCTCTTTTAAGATTGATAGAAATGGGAACATACACCGTCACCGTGCTTATTGACGTATCAACTTCAGAATTAATATTGTCATTTAGTGCTACAATTTCTACAAACTCCCCATCAGAATAAAAGCCATTTACAACTTCTTCATCTTGATTAATAGCTAGGTATTCGTCAATGGTGCTACTTTCAATTTTAGTAAGCCTATAAACAGTACTAGAACCTAAATCACCAAAAACTTGAATCCCTCCAGCTTGATCAATTAAATCTGCTATTTTTTGAGTTTTATTCTCAATAGTATATTCTCCAGGATACTTAACCTCTCCTTCTAATGAAATAGTCTGGGTCGGCTCAAAATCAGGGTTTACTCTAATTGCAACATGATCAAAAGGAGAAAGTTGATAGGATAAAGCTGCATCATCAAGAGAGCCTAAATTGTTAATTTTAAATGTCTTTAACGAAGTTCTTCTAGGTGAAATCTGATTAGATTCCACATCATAACTTACGGTTCTGAACACTTCTACCTTACCTCCTGAAGCTTCCTGAACAAATCCGCCAGACAACAAAATAATATCTCCTAAAGTAGCACCATTACCGAAGCTAAAACTACCCGACTCTCTTACTCCACCACTAACTTTAACTTCAAACTCATCTAGAAAATCACGCTTAGAAAGAAAGTGTAATTCGTCATATTCCTTTACAAGAACATTAAAAGAAGATGAAGGATTTTCAATAATCTTTTTCATCTCAATAATAACATACTCTTTAGAATAGTCTTGCAAAGTTCTAATTAAGTAGGCTTTTTCTAGATAGAGTTCATCTGTCAAAGATTGAGAAGAATTAAGTAAATCATAAATAGACAAGTCCTTAGTAAATTGATATCTTCCAGAAACTCCTGTTGAAGTTTGAACGTCTACATAGTTTTTCTCTAAGTCGGGCGCTCTACTAACAATAACCTCATCTCCATTTTCGATTTGAAAAGAGGCAAAATCATTTTCAGATACCGTAATAGTTTGTTTAGAGTTGTCAATTAATCTTGAAATAAAAATAGAACCATTGTAGGCGTTTTTAGTAAACCCTCCAGAGTAAGTTATTAAATCAAGCAAATTATCTCCTGCTTTGGCCTCATAAGTGTAAGGTCTATTAACCTCACCAGAAACCTGCACCACTTTAGATGTGTTCTCTACAAGGATATAATCGTTGTTTTGCAAGAAAACATCTTGGTTAGAGTTAGGATCAAACAAAAACTTATAGACATCTAAAGAATCGACAGTCTTGCCACCTCTTTTAATAAAAATGTTTCTTACCGAACCAACTTGATTAGGGCCTCCTGCTGCCATAAGAGCATTAAACACTGTGTTTGTTGCCGCAAAAGTATAAGAACCAGGGTTGAAG
>JABAYQ010000081.1:3215-3803 GCA_018608925.1 Cryomorphaceae bacterium
CTACTATATTTACGGTTATTACTCTTGAATAATTAAGACTTAAGTCGAACTGTGACTTGTTCAAATCAAAATAATTCCCCATTCGACTTTTCAAAAGAGACTTAACTTTTTTGAAGTTTTTAGAACCTACATAAATTCGGCCAGCGTATTGCGTATTTACATAGCCTTTATCATTCACAGTAACTGTTTCGCTATGTTCTGCGAGTCCCCAAATAGAAATCGTCAACTCGTCATTCTCTCCTAATAAATAGTTGTCTGGCGCTTGAGCATCGAAAGCTCTATTAAAAAAACTTAATTCGTTGGAACGAAATAAATCTTGTCCATAAACTTTTCCTAGAGGATATAATATCGAATCGTTAAACTCAAGACTAGTAATAGAGTTATACAAACCATTAGTATTCTGTAGCTTGGAATAACTCATTGAAGAATCAAGCTCGGAATAATTAGGGTCGTATTTTCCTTGTTGAAATTTAAAATCTAAAGCTTCTGTAATTTCCTGCTCACTTAGCCCCATTTTTCTAAGCACGTCCTCACTAGGAACATCAGAAGGATTTACGCTTGAAGGATCTATATTAGAAGGAACAAATC
>JABAYQ010000081.1:3813-10981 GCA_018608925.1 Cryomorphaceae bacterium
ATCTTAAACTATTACTTGAGTTTGACTGATTAATATTTTGCAATATTTGGCTGTTTTGAGCAAAGCCAAATTGACATAAAACAATCAAAAACAATAAAAAAAATCTTGTAATCATAATAACAATTTAATAGTTTTCGAATATAGGAATAATTATATAATAGATTTATTTAATAACAGACCTTGAAATTACAACTCTCTGAATTTCAGAAGTTCCTTCGTATATCTGAGTAATTTTAGCATCTCTCATAAACCTTTCTACGTGGTACTCTTTTACAAATCCGTAACCACCATGAATCTGAACTGCTTCTGTGGCAGATTTCATTGCAGTTTCAGAGGCGAATAATTTTGCCATCGCGCTTTCTTTATCAAAATTCAATCCTTGGTCTTTTAACCAAGCAGACCTAAGACATAATAAACGTGCAGCATCAATTTCTGTAGCCATATCCGCTAATTTAAAAGCAATAGCTTGGTGCTCACTAATTGGTTTTCCAAATGCTTTTCTTTGTTTAGAATACTCTAAAGATAGTTCGTAAGAACCAGATGCAATTCCTAAAGCTTGAGCTGCAATACCAATTCGTCCTCCTGATAAAGTTTTCATTGCAAACTTAAATCCGAATCCATCTTCACCAATTCTATTTTCTTTAGGGACTTTAACATCGGTAAACATTAAAGAATGGGTATCAGATCCTCTAATACCTAATTTATTTTCTTTTAGTCCAATTTCAAATCCGGGCATTCCTTTTTCAACAATCAAGGCATTAATACCTCTATGGCCTTTCTCAACATCAGTTTGAGCAATAACAATATAAGTGGAAGCAGAACTACCATTGGTAATCCAATTCTTAGTACCATTCAAAAGATAATGGTCACCCATATCGATAGCTGTAGTTTGCTGAGAAGTAGCATCACTACCTGCTTCAGGTTCAGAAAGACAAAAAGCACCAATTTTTTCACCAGTTGCAAGAGGCCTTAAATATTTTTGTTTTTGTTCTTCATCACCAAATTTCTCAATTCCCCAACATACTAACGAATTGTTTACAGAAACAACCACAGAAGTTGATGCATCTACTTTAGACAACTCTTCCATTGCTAACACATAGGAAATAGTATCCATTCCTGCCCCTCCGTATTTAGGGTCAACCATCATTCCCATGAAACCTAGCTCTCCAAGTTTTTTGATCTGTTCTTTTGGAAATTCTTGCTTTTCATCTCTATCGATTACACCTGGCAACAATTCGTTTTGAGCAAAGTCTCTAGCTGCCTGACGAATCATTTCGTGTTCTTCTGTTAATTTAAAATTCATAATATATTAGTTAGCTTTATTTGATTTTTGATGTGCAAAAATACTCATTTTAAGTTATTTTTGAGCTAGATTGAAAACACTTCAAAAATATAGGGTAATAGGACTCATGTCTGGAACGTCTTTAGACGGACTCGACATAGCTTATATTACTTTTACATTCTTTAAAAATAAATGGAAATATGAATTAGGAGAATGCAAGACTATCTCCTATCCCGATTTCTGGCAAAAAAAATTGAAAAATCTTTTTTCTAAAAGCGAGGAATATATTTTAGAAACAGACAATAATTACGGCAAATATTTAAGTGAATGTGTCAATGCATTCATCAAAGAAAATAAATTAAAAGTTGAATTAATATGCTCTCACGGTCATACTATTTTTCATGAGCCTCAAAAAAAGATTACTCTACAAATTGGCAACGGAGACATTATTTCTAAAGAATGTGAAAAAGCAGTAGTATTCGATTTTAGGTCCAAAGATGTAGAACTTGGAGGACAAGGGGCACCATTGGTGCCAGTAGGAGACCACCTTCTTTTCTCTAACTACAAGTATTGCTTAAACCTTGGAGGGTTTAGCAATTTTTCTTATCAGGAAAATGGAGAAAGAATTGCTTATGACATCAGCCCACTAAATGTAGTACTTAATAAATATTCTAATTTGTTAGGCTATGCTTATGACGATCAAGGAACAATAGCTCGCAAAGGAATATTAAATCAAGATTTATTCAACGAGTTAAACGAGCTTAAATATTACCATAAAAAAGCGCCAAAATCTTTAGGAATTGAATGGGTAAACGAAAATTTCATTCCAATAATTGAAAGATACAAAGAGTCAAATGAAAATATTTTAAGAAGCTGCCTAGAGCATTTTTCTTTTCAGATAGGTTCTAAATTAAAAAACAATCAATGTCTGGTAACGGGTGGCGGAGCATTTAACACCTTTTTAATAGAAAGAATTAATCATTTCAGTAATGCTGAAATTGTTATTCCAGAAAAAAAATTAGTCGAATTTAAAGAGGCATTAGTATTTGGATTTTTAGGCGTGTTAAAGTTTAGAAATCAGATCAATTGTTACAAATCAGTTACCGGCGCAAGTCAAGATTCGATAAGTGGACAGTTAATTGATTATTAATAATTATTTTTGCCAAAATTATATTATAGCGTTTAAGTATGAAAAAATTATTAGAACAGTACGAGAATAAGGCACCAGAAATTGTTTTTGAATGGAGCGATAGCGAAACAGAAGCAAAAGGATGGGTAGTCATAAACTCTTTAAGAGGAGGCTCTGCTGGTGGTGGAACAAGGATGAGAGTAGGCTTAAATAAAAATGAAGTCGAATCTTTAGCTAAAACCATGGAAGTTAAATTTACGGTTGCAGGACCTGCCATTGGAGGTGCTAAGTCAGGAATTAACTTTGACCCTAATGATCCTAGAAAAAAGGGGGTGCTTAAAAGATGGTACGCAGCAATTAAACCATTATTAAAAAATTATTATGGAACAGGAGGCGACCTAAACGTAGACGAAATTCACGAAGTTATTCCTATCACTTCAGAACTAGGAATTGAGCATCCTCAAGAAGGTGTTTTTAATGGCCACTTTAAGCCTAATGACACAGAAAAAGCAGTTATTATAAAACAGTTGCAAACTGGAGTGTTATTTCCTGTCACCAATAAAACCTTAACCCCAGACACAAGCGGAAAATTTACTGTTGCCGACATGATTACGGGCTATGGAGTATCCGAAGCTATAAAGCACTTTTATGATTTACACAAAGTAAATATCGAAGGCAAAAGAGTTATAATTCAAGGATGGGGAAATGTAGGAGCAGCTGCAGCTTATTATCAAGCTCAATTGGGAGCAAAAGTAGTAGGAATTATTGATAGAGATGGAGGATTAATTAACGAAAGTGGCTTTAGCTTAGAAGAGATAACTAATCTATTTAAAAATAAAAATGGAAATACTTTAGTAAGCGATAACATGTTATCGTTTAAAGAAGTAGATCAAAAAATTTGGAGCATTGGAGCAGAAATATTTATTCCAGCCGCTGCATCGAGACTAGTGACAAAAGAGCAAATAGATTCTATGATAGCAGCTGGGCTAGAAGTAGTTTCGTGCGGTGCAAATGTTCCTTTTGCTGACAAAGAAATTTTCTTCGGACCCATCAGCGAATATGCGGACAAACACTTAAGTGTTATCCCTGATTTTATTGCAAACTGTGGGATGGCAAGAGTATTTGCTTACCTTATGCAGAATGAAATCGAAATGAGTGATACAGCAATTTTCGAAGACACTTCAAATATTATAAAGAAAGCTTTAATAAAATCATACGAATTAAATAACTCTAAGACTCAAGTTTCAAAAACTGCATTTGAAATTGCACTTAAACAATTAATTTAAACATGGAAATAAACGAAATACTGCAACAAATAATCTTAGGAAATAGCGTTAAAGATTATTTAATCTTCACCACCCTTATTCTTATTGGGGTATTGTTTCGCAAACTAATATCTAAATATATTAGTCATTTTATTTTCAGGCTTTTAAACAAAAACAATTATGTCGATATTAAAACTTTCGACAATTTATTGGTAAAACCATTGTCATTCTTTACCTTTTTAGCCTTTGTTTATTTTGCTTGTCAATCATTAGAATTTCCTACACAACTAGACTTTGCCAAAAAGGGTGAAGTAGGAATTCAATCTATTTTAAATCATTCGTTTTCTATTCTTTATTTGGTAGCATTTGTGAGGATTGGTCTTCGATTTGCTGACTATATAGGACTTATATTATCTAAACGAGCTGAGAAAACAGCATCCAAAATGGATGATCAAATTGTACCATTTGCAATTGACTTTGCCAAAATAACGGTATACATTTTTGCAGCATTTTATCTTTTAGGAAACATCTTTAAAATTGATGTAACCACTTTAGCTGCAGGACTTGGAATTGGAGGACTAGCAATAGCGATGGCATCAAAAGAAAGTCTAGAAAACCTATTGGGTTCTTTCACTATCTTTTTCGACAAACCATTTACCGTAGGAGACATTATAAGTATCGGATCTATAACAGGTGTGGTAGAAAAAGTAGGGTTCAGATCTACTAGAATTAAAACTTTCGACAGAAGCATAGTTACCGTTCCAAATAAAAATTTAATCTCTGCTGAGCTAGACAATCTTGGACTTAGAAAAGTTAGGAGAGCTAAATTTATGATCGGACTGACTTATGATTCTTCAACAGATCAAATAAAGTCAGTAGTCGAAGACGTTCAGAAAATGTTAAACGATCACGAAATGACAAACAACGAGAGTATTGTTCGATTCCAAGAATTTGGATCTAGCTCTTTAGATATATTGATCATTTTCTTTGTAAATAGCCCAAGATGGGAAGACTATATAAACACAAAACAAGATATCAATTATAAAATAATGGAAATTGTAGAAAGTCATAAATGTGATTTTGCATTTCCATCTACAACAGTATATTTGCAAAACGAAAAATAAAACCCAATTAAACCAACAAAGAAATGATTTACATTATAATGCTTGTCGTATTTGTTTTAGGATATGTAGCCATCGCTCTAGAACACCCAATTAAAGTGGATAAAGCAGCTTCCGCATTAATTATAGGAGCTCTAGGATGGGCACTTTTTGCTTTTAGCGGAATGGAAGCTCACCATATTAGCGAAGAGCTTAAGCACCACCTTGTCGATATAGCAGAAATATTATTCTTCCTTTTAGGAGCAATGACTATTGTAGAATTAATTGACGTTCATGAAGGGTTCACTGTTATTACCGACAAAATTGCTACTAGACACCGTGTAAAATTAATGTGGATATTATGCATTATTACTTTCTTCTTCTCAGCAGTTTTAGACAATCTAACAACCTCGATTGTAATGGCAGCTCTAATATCTAAACTAATCAAAGACAAAAACGACCTTTGGATGTTTGCTGGTATGATTATTATTTCTGCAAACGCAGGTGGGGCATGGTCCCCTATTGGCGATGTAACTACTATCATGCTATGGATAGGTGGTCAGGTTACAGCAGCAAGCATTATAAAAGCAATTATAATTCCTTCCATTGTTTGTTTAATTGTTCCTCTAACTTATATAAGTTTTAAGATGAAAGGAGAATTAGCTCCACTATCAATTGAAGAAAATAAAGGGAATACTTTTAAAGTACCTAGTTCGGAAAGAAACTTAGTATTTATATTAGGAGTTGCAGGTCTTTTATTTGTACCGGTATTTAAAACAGTAACACATTTACCTCCTTACTTAGGTATTTTATTTAGCTTAGGAGTTCTTTGGTTAGTAACCGAACTATTACACGCTAAAAAAAGCTCTGAAATAAAATCTAAACTTTCTGTTATTGCAGTAATAAAAAAAGTAGATGTAGCTACCATATTCTTTTTCATGGGTATCTTACTTGCGGTTGCAAGTTTACAAAGTATGGGTCACTTAAAAGATTTAGCTTTAATTTTAAACGACACTTTTAACGGAAATATTTACGCTATTAACATCATAATAGGTCTTTTATCATCTATTGTAGACAACGTTCCATTAGTTGCAGGAGCAATGGGAATGTATGAAGTTTCAGAAGTAGGTTTATTTGCTGTTGACGGAAAATTCTGGCAGTTTTTAGCTTACTGTGCAGGAACGGGAGGTAGCGTTTTAATTGTCGGTTCTGCTGCAGGTGTTGCTGTTATGGGAATTCTAAAAGTGGACTTTATTTGGTACGTTAAAAAAATAAGTATTTTAGCTTTAATGGGCTATTTAGCTGGTGCAGCAACTTATATCTTAATGCAATAATATTTTATCCGATTCGTTTCAATTTAAACTAATTAATATGACTCCATTATTTGCTCAAATTAATCTAACAAGCGATACCTTATCAACACTATCTCAGGATGATATTGTAATAGAAGAGAAAACGCTGTCTATTCTAGAATTAGTTTCTAGTGGTGGAACTGGTGGAAACATAATAATGATTACACTAGCAATCCTTTCTATCATATCTGTTTATCTTTTAATCGAACGTTTTAGCGCATTAAAAAAAGCTAGCAAAGAAGAGCCTGTTTTTCTTAACAGCATTAAAAACTACGTTCAGGACAAAGACATAAAAGCAGCTAAAACACTGTGTAAAAATAGTAATACCCCAATTTCAAGAATGCTTGAAAAAGGAATTGACAGAATAGATAAGCCTGTAGCTGATATTTTTGCTTCTATCGAAAATCAAGGTAAATTAGAAGTGTATCAATTGGAAAATAATTTAGCAAACTTAGCTACCATTTCTGGGGCTGCTCCTATGATAGGTTTTTTAGGAACTGTAATTGGAATGATTGTTGCTTTTCACGAAATGGCAAGTGCTGGAGGAAACATTGATGTAGAGCTATTATCAAAAGGAATATATACTGCAATGGTAACTACCGTTGCAGGACTGGTAGTAGGAATTATTGCTTATATAGCATATAACGTATTGGTTACTAAAGTAGAAAAAGTAGTATTCTTGTTAGAAGCTACCACTACAGAATTCATGGATTTATTACACAATAACAAATAAATGAGTTTAAGAAGTAAAAATAAAGTAAGTGCAACTTTTAATATGTCGTCAATGACTGACATTGTCTTTCTATTGCTTATTTTCTTTATGCTTACTTCTACCCTAGTTAGTCCCAATGCTTTAAAATTACTACTACCTAATAGTAAGTCTAAAACCCTAGAGAAACAAACCATCTCGGTTTCTATCACACCAGAAATAGACTACTACATTGGAGACGTTCAATTTCCTTTCGAATCTCTAGAATCAGAATTGATTTCTAGGCTTGCACAAGAGGTAAATCCTGCAATAATTCTTCATGCAGACAAAA
>JABAYQ010000147.1 GCA_018608925.1 Cryomorphaceae bacterium
TGATTAAAGTTAAGATTGCTGACATGTCTGATGTTGATGATTTGCTAAGTTCGGATCAATACCAAGAATTAGTAGGCTAGAATGTGGAAATTGTCAGCTATAATATATTTTTTATTTATAGCCGTTCTTCATTTAATTCATGGAGAATCAATTCCTAAGTTATCATTCGCTGATTTATTTCAGCTAGACAAACTTGTTCATTTATTGTTGTTTTTAGGTGCTTATCTTGTTTTGGTTAAAGCCATGCAGCAATATTCGTTTAAAAACAAACGTTTTTATATAGTACTGACTTGCTTTTCTTATGCTTTCCTAATGGAGTATATGCAATCTACACTAGCAGCAAACAGGTCTGGGGATGTGTTGGATTTTGTAGCTGACTCAGTTGGAGTGATTGTCGCAATATACTTGAGTAGTAAAATAGCCTTCGTCCGCATTAATTATTAAACAAAAAGTTTAAATTTGCTAACATAATAATCCTAAGATTATGGAACCAAAAAAGAATCCGAAATTTGATTTAGAGAAGAAAAGAGGTCTGTTCATTCAGATAGGCTTGGCGACAGCCCTGTTAATTGTTTTAGGTGCTTTCGAATATAGAACTTACGAACAATCAGCAGCATCTTTAGGAGATATTACTCTTGAAGCTGATTGGGAGGAAGAAATTGAAGCTACTTTTAGAGAAAAGAAACCACCTCCACCACCTCCACCACCACCTGAAGTAATCGAAATAGTTGAAGATGATGTAGAAATTGATGAAGTAGAAATCGAGGACACGGAATCGGATGAAGACACTGAAATTGTTGAGGAAGAAGAAGAAACGGATGAGATTTTTATGATAGCTGAGGATATGCCTATGTTTAAAGGTTGTTCCGATGATCTTTGTACTCAAGGCGAAATCTTAAAGTATATCGCTAGAAATACTAAATACCCTGCAATAGCAAAAGAAAATAATATTACAGGAAGAGTTTTTGTTGGCTTTGTAGTAGACAAGACTGGTTCTGTTACTGGTGTTAAGATACTTAGAGGTGTTGATAAATACTTAGATGCTGAGGCATTAAGAGTTGTAAAGAGTATGCCTAAGTTTAGTCCTGGTAGACAAAGAGGTAAGCCGGTTAAAGTTCAATACAACATACCGATTACGTTCAAATTAAACTAACAAAAAAAAGAGGCTTTTAAGCCTCTTTTTTTTATAGTATCATCCCTGCTCCAACAGTTTCGTTGGTGGCTTCGTCAATTAGTATTAAACTTCCAGTGTTTCTGTTCCTTTTATATTCGTCTATAAACAAAGGAGATGTTGTACGGATAGATATTCTAGCTATATCATTTAAGCCAATTTCTTTATCATTTTCTAGTCTATGAAGATTGTTTATATCCATCTTGTACTTAATCTTTTTAACAATACATCTAGCATCTTTAGAGGTATGTTTAATGGAGTATTTTCCATTTAAAACAAGTTTCTTCTCGTTCATCCAGCAAATCATTAAATCAACATCTTGTTGCGCTTTGGGAGAATTATTTGCTCTAACTATCATGTCGCCTCTACTAATGTCAATGTCATCTTGTAAAGTCATACAAACTGACATGGGAGAGAAAGCTTCTTCAATTTCTTTGTCTTTAATAAAAATTTTATCAATTTTAGAAGTAAATCCCGAAGGTAAGGCCATTACCTCATCTCCTGGCTTAAAGACTCCTCCAGCTATTCTTCCTGCGTATCCTCTAAAGTCTGGAAACTCTTTGCTTTGAGGCCTGATAATAGTCTGAATAGGGAATCTACAATCAATATGATTGTGATCACTTCCTATATGAACGTTTTCTAAAGTATACATTAGAGTACTTCCTTCGAACCAGTCCATGTTTTCAGATCGATTTACTACATTGTCTCCATCTAAAGCAGAAATAGGAATAAACTGAATGTCTTTAATGTCAAGCTTAGAAGAGAAATCCTCAAAATCTTTTTTAATTTTTTCAAATACATCTTCTGAGTAATCCACTAAATCCATTTTGTTAATACAAACGATTACGTGTGGTATTTGTAGTAAGGATGAAATAAAAGCATGTCTGCATGACTGCTCTACAATCCCATGTCTTGCATCAATCAAAAGAATAGCAAGGTTTGCTGTCGAAGCACCTGTAACCATATTTCTTGTGTATTGAATATGACCTGGTGTGTCGGCAATAATAAATTTTCTTTTAGGTGTTGCAAAGTACCTGTAGGCAACATCGATAGTAATGCCTTGCTCTCTTTCAGCTCTTAGGCCATCTGTTAAAAGCGCTAAATTAATACCTTGTTCACCTCTTCTGCTATTGGTTTTTTCTAGACTTTGTAGTTGGTCTTCAAAAATAGATTTGCTATCGTAAAGAAGCCTTCCAATAAGGGTGCTTTTTCCGTCGTCAACACTACCAGCAGTAGTAAATCTTAAAAGTTCCATGTCTAAATATCCTTTCTCGCTCATTTAAAATTTTTTAAAAATAACCTTGTTTTTTTCTGTCTTCCATTGCTGCTTCCGAACGCTTGTCGTCAGTTCGTCCACCTCTTTCTGTAATTCTAGTTGCAGAAACTTCTTCAATAATTTCTTCTAATGTAGTTGCTGAAGATTCTGCAACTCCGGTGCAAGTCATGTCTCCAATAGTTCTGCATCTAATTAATTTATTCTGATAAGATTCGTTATCTTTAAGAGTAATAAAATCGTTTTTAGATAGCAAAACCCCTTCTCTATTAACTACTTCCCTTTGGTGAGCGAAATACAGAGATGGTAATTCTATGTTTTCCATTAAAATATATTGCCAAACGTCCATTTCTGTCCAGTTACTTATCGGGAAAATTCTAAAATGTTCCCCTAAGTTTTTCTTGCCATTAAATATATTCCAAAGCTCGGGTCGTTGGTTTTTTGGGTCCCATTGTCCGAATTCGTCTCTGTGTGAGAAGAATCGTTCTTTAGCCCTTGCTTTTTCTTCATCTCTTCTAGCTCCTCCCATTGCAGCGTCGAATTTTTCTTCTTCCAATCCTTCTAGAAGAGTAACGGTCTGAAGACCATTTCTAGAAGGGTTTGGTCCTTTTTCTTCCACTGCTGTTCCTTTGTTTATAGAGTCTTGAACGTATTTAACAATTAACTGTTCCCCAGAATCTTCAATTAGCCTGTCTCTAAAGCTTAATGTTTCACTAAAGTTATGACCTGTGTCAATGTGCATTAGTGGAAAAGGAATTTTCCCTGGGTAAAAAGCTTTTTTAGCTAAATGAAAAAGTATGATAGAATCCTTTCCTCCAGAGAATAAAAGAACTGGTCTTTCAAATTGAGCAGCTATCTCTCTAATTACGAAAATGGCTTCAGATTCTAATTCTCTAAGATGGGTTAGGTTATATGATTTCATTTAATATGTAATTTTATTTTTTATTGCAGTTATAATTTTCTCTACGCTTTGTGAAACCGTTAGATTATTGGTATCTAAAACTAAGTCAGCGTTAATAGGCTTCTCGAAAGGAGCACTAATTCCTGTAAAGTCTTTTATTTCTCCTTTTCTAGCTTTAGCATACAAGCCTTTAACATCTCGTTTTTCGCAAGTTTCTAAGTCGGCATCTACAAAGATTTCAAAAAAAGATTCTGGACCAATAATATCTTTAGCCATTTTTCTTATTTCAATAGTCGGACTAATAAAGCTATTGATAGTAATTATACCTCCGTCAATAAACAATTTAGAAATTTCTGATATCCTTCTTATATTTTCTATTCTATCTTGAGTAGAAAAATCAAGATTATTGCAAATTCCTATTCTAACATTATCCCCGTCTAAAACTTTAGTAATGAAGCCATTGTTTGAAAGAGATCTTTCGAGATGTTTTGCAATGGTAGATTTTCCCGAACCAGAAAGTCCAGTCATCCAAATAGTAATTGCTTTTTGATTTAATTGAGCCTCTTTTTCTTCTTTGTTTAATAAAGAATCGTGTATTGGATGAATGTTCTTATTGTTAATAGGCATAAGACGCAATATAATAAATTGTTTTTTGGATAAAAACTATAATCAATGCCTATCTTATTTTTTTATATTTGTTGGTAGATACCCCTTCAATGCAAGCAATTCAATCTTATTTAGATTCTACTTACCTTAAAACAGATTATGAATCTGGAAGTGAGTTTTTGCAAAACTTCATCTTGGAAGCTATAGACCATGATTTTAAGCTTGTAATGATTAGACCAGAAATTGTTTCGTTTGCAAGAACATTAGTTGACAACAATAATTCGAAGACTTTAGTAGGAACCGTAATTGATTTCCCCTTAGGTAATTCTAGTTTAGAAGATAAAATTTCTCAAGCAAATATTGCAATAGAAAATGGAGCGGACGAGCTAGATTTTGTAATAAATTATGAGGCCTTTAAAAATGGTCAAGAAGCCTTGCTTAAAGAGCAAGTTCTGAAATGTACGGCACTTTGTTTGACAAACAAAAAAACAATTAAATGGATTATTGAGATTGCAGCTTTATCTAAAACAGAAATTAAAAATATTTGTTTATTGATTAGGGATACTGTAATTGCTAATTTCGAAAATTCAGATTACAATAAAGTATTTGTTAAGTCTTCAACTGGCTTTTATAAAACTAAAGACAACTTAGCAAACGGAGCAACCGTAGAAGGAATAAGATTAATGGTAAAAAACGGATCACCACTTTTAATAAAAGCATCTGGTGGAGTTCGTAATTTAGAAGCGGTTGTAGAGATGATCGAATTAGGTGTAAGTAGAATTGGAACTTCATCCGCTCTTAATATAGTAAACGGAAAAACCAATAATACTGATTACTAATGGAAGAGTTGATACAATTAGCAAAACTTGCTGCATTCGAAGCTGGAAAAGAAATTTTGAAAGTTTATGAAACAGATTTTTCGGTAGAAACAAAAAGTGACGATTCTCCACTAACTCTGGCGGATCAAGCAGGACACGATAAAATTGTATCGTTTTTAAATGAAACTAATATTCCGATTTTGAGTGAGGAGGGCAAACATTTACCCTTTAATCAAAGGAAAGAATGGGATAGCTTTTGGTTAGTTGACCCTCTTGATGGAACAAAAGAATTTGTTAAACGAAATGGCGAGTTTACTGTTAATATTGCATTAATTAAAAATAACATTCCTGTAATGGGTGTGATATATGTTCCTGTTCAAGATGTAATGTATTATGGATTTGATGATAAAGCATTTAAGATCGAAAATTATTCAACTAAAGCAGAAATTCAGTCTTTACCAATAGAATATAAAAGAGAAGTTTTTACCATCGTAGGAAGTCGTTCTCATATGAGTAAAGAAACAGAATTATTCTTTGAAGACATGAAAAAAACTCATGGGGACTTAGAGTTGCTAGCTGTAGGAAGTTCTCTTAAATTATGCATGGTAGCTGAAGGAAAGGCCGATATCTATCCTAGGTATGCGCCAACTATGGAGTGGGATACTGGAGCGGGTCATGCTATAGCAAAGGCTGCAGGCTTTAAAGTTGTGCAATACCAATCAAATGAAGAACTGGTTTATAACAAAGAAAATTTATTGAACCCTTGGTTTTTAGTCAAAAAATAAAAAATCTATTTGGTAATGATGTTCACCTTCTTGAATTGTTAAAAGGGGGTGGAGCAACTTTTTTAATGAAAATTTTTGGAATGGGCTTTGGTTATTTACTAGCTATTCTCATTACCAATAATTATGGTGCTCAATTTTTCGGTCAATACGTAACAGCACTTTTAGTATTAGAGATATTAAGCATCGTTTCAAGGCTTGGAATTGACACTTCTGTAATTCGTCTTTTGTCTTCGTTTGTGATAAAAAATGAAACTGCAAAAATTCATAAGTTGTATTTGAGAGTCTCTATTATCTTGTTGTTGTCAAGTTCAATTTTTGCTTTATTTACATATTTATTTTCCGAAGCAATAGCACAATTGTTAAATGCTTCATCTTCTCATATAAAACTTATCTCATATGTTGTTGTACCTCTTGTTCTGTACTATCTTAATGCACAGGCTTTAAGAGGACTAAAAAAAATTGCTGCTTTTTCCTTTTTAAATAATGTGGCGCTAGTACTAGGAACTCTAGTCTTGGTTTTAACCGGAGATGCTATTTTTAATAGTAAAGAGCTTCCTATTTTCGCTTATGTTACTAGCGTTGTTTTAATGGCGTTCCTATCTTTTTTCTTGTGGTATAAGTATAGTAGGCACTTTAAGTTAGACCTTAGTCAATCTGTAATTGGCTCTTCAACACTAATCAAAATCTCAATTCCTTTGCTTCTTGGTCAGTCCATGATGTTAATAATGGGAAAGATTGATATTTTGATGTTAGGTGCTATTATTGATCAAGAATCAGTTGGTATTTATAACGCAGCTCTTAAACTGTCTATGTTAGCCTATGTGGGTCTGATGGCAATAAATAGTATTGCAGCTCCTAAGTTTGCAGAACTCAATGAGAGTGGCAACTTAGAAGCCTTGAAGAGTTTGGTTCAGAAATCTACTAAAACGATATTTTGGATTA
The DNA here is from genome assembly GCA_018608925.1 of Cryomorphaceae bacterium. Classification (GTDB taxonomy): domain Bacteria; phylum Bacteroidota; class Bacteroidia; order Flavobacteriales; family UBA7312; genus JABAYQ01. Next base: position 6,497 of record JABAYQ010000147.1, read on the forward strand.
CTCTGCCTGTAGTTTTAATTTTTGCCTTCTTGCCAAGTCAGATTTTATCCGTTTTTGGAGAAGAATTTCAAATAGCAACTTATAGTTTAATTATTTTGTCTGTAGGGAAAATGTTTAGCGCTATTTGTGGTTCTGTCGGAACTTTGCTTCAAATGTCTGGAAACCAAAAGTATTTTCAAAACGTATTAATAGCAGCGGCAATTTTAAACGTAGCTTTAAATTATTTTTTAATTCCAGAGTTTCAATTGTTAGGTGCGGCTTTAGCTAGCTTAATAAGTAATGTTTTCTGGAATGTTTTGATGGTTATTTACATTAAGAAAAAGTTCGGATTTTACACCATTTATTTACCTTTTTTAACAAGATGATAAAACCAAATTTTTTTATTGTAGGGGCTCCAAAATCAGGAACCACATCTTTGTTTCATTATCTTGAGCAGCATCCAGAGATTTTTATTCCGTCTATAAAAGAACCAAGGTATTTTATAGCTGATCATATTTTACAGACTAACGACCAAGATCCGATTAAAGAGTATCTGCTTCGTACCTCTACTATAGAAAAAAGCGAATATTTAAACTTATATAAAGATAAATCTCAAAAGGTTTTAGGGGATGCTAGCATACAGTATTTATATCACCACAAAGAGGTGATTCCTAAAATGAGAGAGATGATTGCTCCAGATGTTAAAATTCTGATTATGCTTCGCAATCCTGTAGCAAGAGCATTTTCTAACTATTCTCATAATACGTCTTCTTATGAAGACAATAATTTTAAAGATGCATTAAGTTTAGAAGATGCAAGAATCAAAAACAGATTTAATTCTTTTTGGCATTATAAATCGATGAGCTTATACAGCAAGCAGGTGGAAGCTTTTGTTAATGAGTTTAAAAATGTAAAAATTGTTTTCTTTGAAGATTTCATTAAGGATATTGACGGTACCGTTTCCGAAATTTATAAATTTTTGGAAGTAGATAGCAGCTTTAAAGCATCGAGCTATTTGGTCAATAAAAAAAACACAGGCAGTCCTAAAAGCAAATGGTTCAAATCTATTTTTTCGTCCATTAAAAAGTGGGCGCTTTTAAAGAAAATAACCAATAACATTTTGGGCAAGGATAAGGTCAGATTGTTAAATGAACTAATTGATAGGGCAAATTTAAGTAATAAGAAAGTTATCTTAGACCCAGAAATTAAAAAGGAGTTGCAAGACTTTTTTAATGAGGATATAGTGGCGCTCGAAAAATTGATTGCTAGAAAATCTAATTGGATAAACAAGTATGGAAGAAATAATTAAGTATCACGTTAAAATTAAGAACAAGTTAAATTCTCTACTTTTTAGTTTTACTTTAAAAAAGATGGGTAAAAAGTCTACTTTATGCTATCCTTTTAGTGTCGATAACGGAAAAAATATTGAGATAGGAAGTAATGTTTATATTAGGTCTAACGCTTGGTTTATTTCGATTTCATCAAGCCTTAAAGACACTTGTTTAGCAATTGGAAACGATACTTATATAGGTCGTAACGCACATTTCGTTGCTATAAAAAATGTTAAGATTGGCAGCAATGTTTTAATTGCTGATAATGTTTATATTTCTGATAATATCCATCAGTATAATGATGTTGAGAGGCCTATTAAAAAACAGGCGGTAAGCTTTAAGGGGCCCGTTTCTATAGGCGAGCATAGTTGGTTGGGAGAAAATGTTTGCGTGGTTGCCTGCTCGGTTGGCAAGCATAGTGTTGTTGGAGCTAACTCGGTTGTTACTTCTGATATCCCAGATTATTCGATTGCTGTTGGTTCTCCAGCTAAAGTGATAAAGCAATACGATTTTGAAACGAAAAAATGGTTAAAGGTTTAAAAATATGAATAAAACTCTACTAAATAAGTATGTGGAAATTTTTTCTGTTTTTTTACTACTGCTAAGTGGTGGAAGCGTTCCTTTCTTGCTTTATAGAAAGGAATTATTTTAAAGAGCTTCGCCAGCTTGTATTTGTACTAGTTTCTATTACTCTTTTTTTGCTAATTAATTATTTGTTTGCTATTTCTGAGCAGTCCATCCAAAAAGTGTTAGCCAATTTAACAATTATGTTCTCTGCCACATTCGCAGTGATGTATTTCAATAGCACTAATAATAAAAATAAATTTACTGATTATTTATATTTCGCATTGTTAGTTGTTTTGTTCCATTCACTAACTAACTTTTTTTTATACCCTTTAATTTCAGGAAATCTATCTAGCATTAGCAATTGGCATTATGAATGCTCTTCATTTCTTAAATTATTTTTTTATAATCCACAAAAATATTCGTTTGATGTCTTAGGCTTTACAATGGTCAGGAATCAAGGTCTGTTTTGGGAGCCTGGAGTATTACAAGTGTTTCTTAATATATTGTTGTTTTTAAGTCTATTTGTAAGGCGCTTTAAACTTAGTTTAGTTGGTTTAATTTCCTTTGCAGTTTTGTCTACTTTATCTACAACAGGTTTGCTAATTATGATCTTACAGTTTGTTATTTATTCAACAACCGTTATAAGAAAGAACATATTGTTGTTGCCTATATTTATTGCTTTGTTGTTAGGCTTTTACACTCTTGCATCTTTAAACTTATCCGATAAGATTTTAGGAGATGGGGCAACATCCTTTCAGGTTCGATTTTTTGATTTAGTTCAGCCTGTTTTAATAGCTTTCGATCATCCTTTAACAGGAATAGGGCTTGATGACCAGCGCTATATAGAGGTGCGCAACAGAATAGATTATAACTTGTGGATTGATGGGATAAACTTTGATTCTCTTGAAAAAGGCGCAACAAACTCTATTATGTTTTTTTTGGCAACAGCCGGTTTTCCTGCTACTATTTTTTTGCCTCTTTTATTAAAACCATTCTTTTTTATATTTGTAATATCGGGAGTAATTTATTCACTTAATAAATTTAAATGGAAAACGTATTGATTACTGGTGGGGCTGGATTTATTGGTTCTAAACTCACTCTTTCTCTTATAGAAAAAGGACATAAGGTTACTGTATTGGATAACTTATCCCCTCAGATACATGGTGAGGACGTAAATTTATCCCCTCTTTATAAATCAATTAAAGACAAGGTTAATTTTATACATGGTGATGTCCGCAATCTTTCAGATTGGAAAAAAGCAATTGTAAATCAGCACATTATTGTGCATTTAGCAGCTGAAACAGGAACGGGTCAGTCTATGTATGAAATCAGTAAATATGTGGAAGTAAATATTTCCGGAACCTCTCATTTGTTAGATTACATGGCTAACGAGCCTCATCAAATTAAAAAAGTAGTAGTTGCGTCTTCTCGTGCAATTTATGGAGAAGGAAAATACCAATGTGAAGCACATGGCATCGTATTTCCTGAAACAAGAAATGAAAAAGATATGGAAAGCGGACAATTCGAGCCAACTTGTACTAGTTGTTCAAAGATTGTAAGTTTAGTAGCTACCGATGAAGAGTCCAAGATTAATCCTTGTTCTATTTATGGAATTACTAAGTATAATCAAGAGCAAATGGTTCTTGTTGCATGTAAAAGCTTAGGCATTGATGCGTGCGCTTTGCGATTTCAAAATGTTTACGGTCCGGGCCAATCTTTATCTAATCCTTACACTGGCATTTTATCTATTTTCTCCACAAGAATACTCAATAATAATCCTATTAATATTTTTGAAGACGGACTAGAATCTAGAGATTTCGTCTATATCTACGATGTTGTCGATGCTACCATTTTAGCAATGTTTAATACTAATGCTAACGACACTTCTTTTAATATTGGATCAGGAAAGTCTACTGACGTAAATACTGTAGCCAAATTGCTTAAAGGCGCCTATAATTCTGATATAGATATAAAGGTTTCAGGAGATTTTAGAGTGGGGGATATCAGGCATAATAAAGCGGATATTTATAAAGCGAAAAGGGTGTTGAACTTCGAGCCTAAAATAATGTTCGAACAAGGCATTAAACTTTTTACAAC
>JABAYQ010000068.1:0-9451 GCA_018608925.1 Cryomorphaceae bacterium
TTTTCGAAATCTTCTAACATAACTTGTGAAAATGCTATGTAAGGAATACACGTTAAAACAAATAAAATTCTTCTCATAATTATCTAATTAAATTAACTTTATTATTTTCTACAATTAATTTGCCAAACAAATCATTTGCTTCAAATCTATAAACGTATGTTCCAATGGGAACATAATGACCGTTGTATTTTCCATCCCATCCTTCGTTTTCATTATCGGTCGAATCAAAAATAATTTGGCCAAATCTATTGAAAACTATTAACCTATATCTTGAAAAATTCTCAATAGAAATGTTAAACACATCGTTTACACCGTCTTCATTTGGTGAAAAGGTATTTGGGATGTAGTGAACTAATTCTTCTGCTACCACTATGTTTTTTGATATAGTGTCGCTACATCCAAATATGTTTGTTGCTTGCAAGTGTATGCTATGAACTCCGGTATCTCCAAAGCTAATAATAGGGTAAAACATATCCAGCTGATAAGATTCATCAATTGTCCATAACCACTCTGTACTTGCGATAGATCTGTTGTCTAAGGAATAGTTTATGTTTTTGCGAAGTAATGTGTCAATGTTAAATTTTGCTGTCGGATTATTAAATAAATTTATTTTGATCGAGTCTGTAACAATGCAGTTTGCTAAATCGCTTATTTCAACAAAATTGTTTCCATATGCAAGTGCGTCAGGGTCTAGCCCAAACCAGTCTACATTATAAGGAGGTATTCCTCCAGAAATTTCTATTACAGCAGTTCCAATCTTTTCAATAGAGCAAGATCTTGTCGTGGTGTAGCTAAACTGAAGTATGGAGTCTGGTTCGAAAACGGTAAAAACACTATCGCTTAAACACCCATTGTTGTCTTCCATGCTTATGAAATAATTTCCTTGGTATAAGCTGTCAATGTCTTTATTGTTTGAGTTGAAGCCGTTTGGCCCAGTCCAGCTAAATGATTGATAAGGAGTTGTTCCTCCGTCAATGTCAACAGCAATAGACCCTGTATTTGTGCCGGTACATTTCACATAACCAATAGTCCCTTCATTGATTGTTATTTTGTCTGGTTGAGAAATAATAAAATTTTCAACTCTACTGCAATTGTTGTCGTCGTTTATTGTGATTTGATAATTGCCTGCCAATAATTGAGTAATGTTTTGAGAGCTGCTAGAATATCCATTGTCACCAGTCCAGTCGAAGCTTGAGTATGGTGTAGTTCCTCCTGAAACATCGATTATAATATTCCCGTCGTTTGAGCCGAAACATTTAGGTTCTTGAGATTGTATTAGGTTAATTTGAATTTGAGTGGGAGAGCTTACTATAATTGTAGATGTGTCAGAGCTACAGCCTTGTGAGTCTAAAGCAAAAGAGTAGTAAGTTCCAGCATTCAATCCGTTTGTTAGGTTGTTGTTAGAGATTAAACTCAGTGTATTGTCTAATAAGTTAGCGCTTGTTGTTCCTGTCCCTCCAAAATGAACAATATTTATGGATCCATTATTAGAATTGAAACATGTAGCTGGTATTGAGTTGGATGCTACAATTACTTGATTGGGCTGGTCGATGGTAAATGTAAATTCTTTGTAACAGTTTTGGTCATCTGTTAGAGTTAAAATGTAGTCTCCTTGCTCAATGTTTGTGATGTTATTACCTGTTCCTATATAACTATTGGGCCCAGTCCAATCGAAGTCAAATGGAGCAGATCCTCCAGTAGAGTTCACTTCAATCTCACCAGAAAACCCTTCAAAACAAAGAGCGTCTGCTTGAGTTATAATATTAATTCCTAAATCGTTTAGTTGTTCTACTATTACTTGTCCATTGTTTTGACAATTATAAGAATCAGATAAAAAATAATTATAAACTCCATCGTTGAGGTTAAATAAGTCTTCGTCGGTATAATTTATTCCGTTGAAGTCTGTCCAGTCAATGTTGTACGAGCCAAACCCTCCGCTAGGAGTTACTTCTATAGAGCCAGTAGCGGAAGTGTTGCATAATATGCCTACAACATTATCAACATTTAAAACTAGTTCTGCTTCTTCGCTTATTTGAATGTTTAAATTGTCTATGCAGCCATTTTGGTCTGTTGCGCTAATAGTGTAGTTATTTGCATTTAGATTGGTGAAAAGGTTTGTGTTTTGCGTTACTCCTCCAGAAATAGAATATTGCACGCTTCCTAATGCACCTATAAAATCTACTGCAAGTTGTCCGGTTGATTGTCCGAAACATTCCACGTCTTGATGCTGTGCGTTTATTTCTTGTAGTGAAGGAGACAATACCTCTACATCAAAAGATCTATTAAAAGTAGAACCGCTACAAGTATTTATTAGGGTTAATTCGTAGTTAGTGTTACTAGATGGGCTAAGACTTATCGAAGGATTATTTGATATAACAATTCCGTTTTCATCTTTCCATTCGAAAGAGAAATAATCTAGATAAGAAAAATCTAAATCCAATGGAATTCCAAGGCAAACAATAGTGTCTTGAACTATTGGAGAATTGCTATAATAGTCAATGCAAACAGATTGTTCGTTCGTAGCGCCTCCTGTTGCTCCCGTAAAGCCCCAGTAAGCTATGTTGTTTCCACTAAAAACAGTGTTTGTAATGTCTATAGTTTGACTTATAGTATTAAAGTTTCCATCTTGGCTACAGTAAAATACATCTAATTTGTTTGTAGAAGCGTCCCAAGAAATAGTAATATGGTGAAAGTTTCCTGTAGTGCAATCCTCTACATCAGTGTAGAAAGGAGTAAACGGAACGGTAATAATATCTTCTGGAGTGTCGTGGTCAACCTGTCCGTTTAGCATCAATGCCATGTGGTCATAATAAGGAAGGTTGAAAACACCTCCTCCTGGATCATTTACAAATGGAAAGTCAATGGGGTTTTCTCTGTATGTATCCATCTGAATAGCTAAAGAGGGTGTTATGCCTGCGTATCCTAAAGTTCCACCTCCGAAAGCATTAATTCCTGCGTCTGCACTTTGGTTTTGAATAACAAAAGCCATTCCGTCTCCTCCTGTGTCAGGATCAGAGTCGCAGCCAAAGTTTATGGTAGTTGCAATTTCAAATGATTGGTTTAGATCTAAAGGAATGTTACTCCAGAAGCCACCGGCCTTAAAAGCCTCGTCAGCGGTAAGTGTAATGCAAGTTTGGTTTGTTGAGCTATTTAAAAAAGCATCCCCCTTTAGGCTGAATTGCGCATTTACTTTGCCACAAAAAATGACAAACACAAAACACATAATAAAGAATAACTTTTTTCTCATCTCAAACTTGTAAAAATTAGGAACTGCAATTTAATAAAAACTTTGTGTAATATTCACACTTATTTAATTTGTGCTGTTTTTTTTTGATTTTTTGTGCTAAAAGTGTAAATTTGACACTATATACTAACTTAACAGTGTTTTTATGCCTATTCAATTACGAAATTTACTTTTTCTGTGTCTGTCTTTATTTTTCGGATCCTCATTGTTTGCTGATAGCCACGTAGTTAATTCGGGTAGTTATTATTATTCTCCATCTAGTTTGACTATTAATTCGGGTGATACTGTTTATTGGTATAATGACGGTGGTTTTCATAACGTCAATGGAGAAGTTAGCTCTATTACAGGTGAAGATTATGGTAATCCAGAGTCGTTTGTTTCTGGAGCGACAAATACTGTTGGAGCCTTAATTTATATGCATGTATTTAATGTGCCAGGAACATATAATTACGATTGTTCTATTGGTAGTCATGCTGCAAACGGCATGGTTGGGTCTATTAATGTTTTATATCAAAACCCACAAGAACCAACTACTGTTAATCCAGTAGATGTTACTTTTAGAGTAAATATGCAAGATCAAGAAGTTAGCCCTTCAGGTGTGTTTGTGGCTGGAGGTCCTTGGCAAGTTTCTAATAATTCTGACTTAGGATATACTGCTGCCGGATTGTCTGGCGGAACTCCTCCCGGATTTTTAATGAATGATGATGATGGAGATGATATTTGGGAGTTAACACTTTCTTTAGAAGAAGGTTCTGAATTCTATTGGAAATTTAGAAACGGATACTATGATAATTGGTCAGCTGATGAAGGTGCTTGGGAAAATAATTTTGCAGGACAAGGTTGTGGTTATTGGGATAACGGAGATAGACAATTAATAGTTCCGTCCCAAGAATCTTCCTACGATTTTTGTTTTAATAGCTGTGACTCTCAATGTCCTTTGCCTCCGGTAGATGCTGTTTTTTCTGTTAATGTTGCTAGTTTTCCTGATGCTGTACAGACCGTTTCTATTCAAGGATCTTTTTCTGGATGGGAGCCTGGTCAATACATTTCAATGACTAATGTTGGTGGAACTATTTGGCAATCAGACCCAGTTGCTTTAGCTGCAAATGCAACTCATAATTATAGATATGTTGTAAACGAAACAGTCGAATTTTTACCATCTGAAACATCTTGTACTGAGGCAGATCCTTCTGGTCAGTTCGATCCTACTAGGGTTTTATTAACTAGCGAGTCAGATATTTCTTTAGACATAGTTTGTTTCGAAAGCTGTCTCGATTGTGGCGATGGAATAGAAGGTTGTACAGATTCTGGTGCAAGTAATTATAATCCTAACGCAACATTAGACTTTGGTTGTTTATACGATGTAACTTTTGCAGTAGATATGACGGGATATGATATGTCTAACGTACAAATTGTTAATGTAAATGGAGATTTTAACGGATGGTGTGGTACTTGTAACCAGTTGTATGACGAAGATGGAGATAATATTTATACTACCACTATTGCAATACCTACTGGTGTTAATGAATATATCTTTACTACTAACGGATGGGAAGGTGATCAGGAAGTCTTTGATGGTACAGAATCTTGTATTTTAGCGACTCCAGCCGAAGATGATTCTACACAACTATTTATAAATCGTCTTCTTGAAGTGGAGCAGGCTGCAATTGTTTTAAATCCTGTTTGTTTTAATTCTTGTGATGTTTGTGTAAACCAAACTGCACAAGTTACTTTTCAGGTAGATATGAGTAATGAAGAGGTTACTGATGTGGTTTCTATTGTTGGTAGTTTTAACGGATATAATGTAAATGCCAATCCTCTTACTGACATGGGTAATGGAATATTTCAGACATCGGTTAGTTTAACGGCTAACGCTCAATATATATTTAGTTTTGCAAACGGAGGTTTTGCTGGTTTAGAGTCTGTTTCAGGACAGGCTTGTGAAGCTGTTTCGGGTTACAGAGATTTGATGGTAAGTGGCGATTCTATAATGGATCCTGTATGCTTTAATTCTTGTGATTTATGTGAAGACAGTCAGTTTTATGGTTGTACTGATCCTTCTGCATTTAACTATGATTCATCTGCTTTAGTAGATGATGGTAGTTGTTTCTTTGCAGGATGTACGGATAGTAATGCAGATAATTTCAACCCTAACGCATCTGAAGATGATGGCTCATGTACTTATTGCAATTCATTTCAAGCAGTTTTAGTGTTCTCTGGAGAGCCTTCAGGACCTGATGCTTGTGATGGATATATGCAAGTAAGTGGACAAGGTGGGTCTTCAAATTATTCTTTTGTAGTTTATAATCAGGAAGGTGTTCCTCAAAACCCATTTGGCTTATGTTATGGTACTTATAATGCTGTAGTAACTGATAACGGCTCTTCTTGTACGGATGAGATTAGTTTAACTTTTATTGAACCTGAAGTAGAAGAAAATCCTTGTGATATTGTACCAACAGGAATGTTTGTTGATAATATCATTCACAACAGAGTAGTGTTTAACTGGTCTGCACCTAGTGCTGCACCATCTCACTACATGATTCGTTACCGTGCTGTAGGTACTAGTTCTTGGTCAGTAATGTCTGCTGGCCCTGTTAACTCTAATGCCTTTACGGGCACAACGAGAACTCGTTATTTTATGGAGCCAGGTACTACTTACCAATGGAATATAAGAGCTAGAGTATTAAATGAAGACGGAACAACTAACTGCCAGTCAGTTTGGTCAGCGTCTAGCGAGTATACTACATTGCCACAGTGTGCTAACTTAGAGAACTTAAGTGTTTCAACGGAAGCAAATTGGGCAACTTTAATGGCTGATGGACCTTCTGCTGAATGGGGTGTATGGCAATCAAAAGGTAAATTACGTGAGATAGGAACAAACTCTTATCGTTATGTAAATGGTACTGAAGACGGAATTAATTTCTTGAAAGGTAACTTTGATCCTAGCACAGATTACGAATGGCATACAAAGGCATGGTGTACTGGTAATATAGATGCTAATGGTGACCCTGATCCGATGTACCATTCTGGATGGGGAGATTTTTCTTCATTTACAACTGAAGATGTTTGTGATGCTGTTGCAACTAACTTAACTACTAGTTCTAATGGAGCTAATACTGCTATAACGATGAATTGGAATACGCCAGAATCAGGCGCTCCAGACCATTACTTCCTTGAGTTAACAGATGAGATTAGTGGTCAGGTATGGGCTTGGAATAACTTAGCAGGAAACACTAACTCTAAAACTAAATTTGGATTAACTACTGGAAACGACTTCTCTTGGAGAATAAGAGGTGCTTGTGGTTCAAACGGAACATCATGGGCAACTAGCTTTACACAGCCTCAATACTATACTTTAGGGGCAGGAAGATTGTCTTCCTTAGTTTCGTCTTTAGAAGTCTTCCCTAATCCATCAAGAGATGTGTTTAATGTTTCGTTTGAGTCTGTTGAGATTCAAGCAATGTCAATTAGAATTGTAAATATGATAGGAGAAGAATTATATAATGAAGTTTTAACGGATTTCGTTGGTTCTTACAATAAGGCTATTGATATGAATGCTCAACCAAAAGGAGTTTATTTCTTAGAGTTAACTTCTAATGATGGTAGTGTCAATAAAAAGATTGTATTGCAATAATTCATTAGAAAAAATGTTAAAAAAAAAGGCTAGAAAATTTTCTAGCCTTTTTTTTATATTAATGATCGTCGTCGTGGTGTTCTTCACAATGAATATCACTTGCAGGATACATTGCTGCTGGAATAGTATCAGTTCCTACAACTTGCTGTTCTGTTAGATTGTAGCCATTGCTTTCTAAATCTTGTAAATTAGTTGCGCAAAATTCTCCTAATTCATATTCTATTTCTACATTATTAGAGTTTAGATAAGCAATATGACATTCATGACAGTCATTTTCATTAGATGAACATGAAGCCATTAAAAACAAAACACCACTAGCTAAAATTACTTTTTTCATTTTTTAAATATTAAATTAAACACTGATAGTTAAAGAACTATTTCGCTTTTTGAAAGCTCGTCAGAGTGATTTTTAAATTTCCACATTGATTTTAAAATAAAATGATCTCCCAGGGTTAAATACATCAAATCTTTTTAGTGAGGATAAGTGAGGTATATATTCTGTGTTTAGAATATTTCTAACTCCTAAGTTCCCACTTAAACGGTTTTTGTGTTTCCACTCTAAGAAAAGGTCAATTAGTTGATAAGATTTGGATGGCTGTTCGTTGAATGCTACGTCTTCTTTTGAGAAGTGATAAGATTGTGATGCAATTATTTTTTTAATAATTTTTGCATTTTTAAAACTGTAGCTAACCTCCGAATATATTTTATTGGAAGGGATTAATGCCAGAGCCGAATCATTATTGCTTGTTCCTTCAATGAAAGAGTAGCTTTGTTCGAAATGTAGTTGGTGTAAGAAATGAGGATGATAATGTAAATTTATTTCCGCTCCTTGTAAGTTTGCAAATTCGAATTGTTGGTATTCGTAAACAGGGTAGTTGTCAACTGTTTCTAATGTAGGAGATAAATTAATAAAGTTGTCGATTTTATGAATAAACGGATTAACGATAAATCCTAAGTGTTCGTTTGCCCACTCATAGTTAAAATCAATTTGTTGTCCTTTTTCAATTTTCAAATCAGGATTTCCTCTTTCAAAACGATTTGTTCCGTGGTGAACGCCGTCTGCTAATAGTTCTGTTAAATGTGGTGTTCTCAATCCGCTAGAATAGTTTAGTCTCAGTGTATGGTTTTTAATTGATTTGTTTAATCCTAAAGAAATACTGTTTCCATCATATGTTTTTGAAAAAGATGGTGTTTCAATGGTTTCAATTTTTCTTCTATCAATTCTAGATGCTACAGATACATTTATAAGCTTCGATTCGTAATCGATTAGTCCGTAATAGCCTATATCAAATAAATTAGCGTCTTCTAATATTTGAGTTCTGGCCGGTTGATTTCTGTTATATTGTCTTGATCCTTGGGTTCCTATTGTAAGGTTAATTTTGTCTTTAATGTTTTTGTGCCATCTAAAGTTCCATTGGTTGGTGCTCAAATCTAAATCAATCTCCGGTACTGTCCATGCTTCGTACTCTCGCAATTGATTGATGGTGTAGCTAAGATCTAGTTTTAGTTTAGAGTTTTGAAGTAAAAAGGTGTTTTCGATATTAGCTATCTGATTAGTTACAAATTGAGCTGGTCGTGATTTATGTCTGAATGTATTGTTACTAGTTAGATCATCTATTGTGGGTACGGCTTCATGACTGTGGCCTGGTACGCCTGCGTAATTATCATTAAGTTGGTATTTTGCATTTATAAGCCATCTGTTTTTACTGTAGCCCACTATTACTTTTATAGCCTTGTTTTCAAATCTAGAGTTGTATAAATATTTTCCTTGTGGCAGTTTGTAGTCAGATGCTTTTCCGTATTCGGCATATGCGTTTATTTTAAAATTGCCGGAAGACCATTTTGTGCTTAATTGATTGTTGAAGTATAAATTGGTTGACTCGAATAATGAGTTATAGTTTATTTTGAATTTTTCATTTCTTTCGAATGGCTCGTCTACAAAGTATAGCACACCTCCTAAAGCGTCCGCTCCAAACATAATGCTAGAAGGACCTTTCATTATTTCTACTTTTGAAAATCCTAGGCTCGTAAAGCCTATGCCGTGGTCACCTCCCCACTGTTGGTTTTCGATTCTGACACCGTTAATATAGGTAACCACTCTTGATCCAGATAGACCTCTAACAACCACTTTATTTATCCCTGTTCCTGTAGAGACATTGTCTATTCCGGAGATATTATTTAGGGCTTGTACAAAATTACTTGAGGTATTATTTATACGATTTATCTTTTTAGAACTTATGCTTAGAGTTTGATTAGAACTTAGCTTATGATTTATGGTGGAAACAATTATCTCATCAAGTTCAACGTGTAGTTTTTCTAAAGTTAATTTAGTCTCTGTCTCTTGCTTTACAACAGTAGATATGGTTTTAAACCCTTCTTTGCTCGCTATTAAATAGATGTCGTGATTTGGAGGAAGGCTAAATTCACCTTTGGAATCAGTATAAATAATAAGATCATAATCTGGTAAGTATATTTCTACATTTTCTATTCCTTGTTTGTTTGAGTCTAAAACAATTTTTTTCTCTTGGGCTAGCAAAGAGAGATTTAAAATTAGAAATAGTATAAGATGGATG
>JABAYQ010000068.1:9461-10217 GCA_018608925.1 Cryomorphaceae bacterium
TATATTAAGAATAGTTAATCTTGCAACATTGTTGCGTAATTTTTTTTAAAAATACTTTATGATTGAAAATTATAATTTTAGAACAACACCATTTAGGGAAAAGATATTATCCTTGTTTCAAAGCAAAGAGTATGCTTTAAGTCTTGAAGAGATAGAGAATGGTTTAGATCAGTTTGATCGCATTACTTTATATAGAACATTGAAGCTTTTTCAAGATCAAGGAATTATTCATTTAGTAAATAGTGGTAATATTAAGAAGTATGCTATGTGTAAAGAGGAATGTACTTCTGAGAAGCACCACCACCATCACCATGTTCATTTTACTTGTGATAAATGCCAACAAACAGAATGTATAGAATCTAAGCCTTTAGATATAAAACTTGAAGGGTATCAAATAAAAGAATTGGAAGTAAACGTAAGTGGCTTTTGTAAAAACTGCTTGTAATTAAGCAGTTTTTTTACCTTTATTATCTCCGTCTAGCCAAAGATTACTTTTTACTTGTCCTAAGTATCTAAGCTTGTGATTTTTAAACTGATCTTTTGCTTGTTCTAGACCATCTTTAGTTTCGCGTAATATCCTGATAGGCTTAACAGCGTCCTTTAAAAGCACTTCCAAATAATACCCGTCTTTCAATTTCTTTTTTGCTGTAGATGGTCTTCCGATTTTTTTACTCATGGCGTCAAATTTAAATTAACAAATACAACTTCAATAGAAAAATCAAAAAACTTATTAATTTTATTGAATAGCTCCATTTC
>JABAYQ010000128.1:0-9415 GCA_018608925.1 Cryomorphaceae bacterium
CTCAAGGGCTAGAGTCTCACCTAAAACGAGCCGATATTTTATCTAAAGCAGTTCATTCCGATCATTGTCCAATTCTTTTAGATTTAGAGTTTTAATCAAACTAAGTTTGTTAATAAACTTTTTAAGAGCGATTAAAGGCTAGGCTTCTGCCTACTATATTTGTTACACAAATTTAGAACCGCTATGATTAATAATCGCATTTTACTTTTTTTCATTTCCATTACTATTCTTTCATCTTGCGTTACCCCTAAGGTTTATAACGAACTGATAGCTCAAGAGGAACAAACCAATAAGAATTCTCAAAAAATTAAATCAGAGAATATTTCGTTAAATACCCAAAATACTGAGCTTAAGGATGAGTTAAGTAGAGTTAAGGTTTCTATAATCAAATTACAAGAAGATAGCACCGATTTAGGAATAGAATTTAGAAAATCGCAGTCAAAGTATAATACCCTTAATCAGTCTTACGAACTTTTAGCTCAGAAGAATAGTAATATGATTGAATCCAAATCAAGAGAGTCTAAACAACTACTAGAAAAATTGCAAGCAGCAAAGGATGATTTGCAACAAAAAGAAGACAGACTTAATATTTTAGAGCAAGACCTATCGGTTCAGCAACAAAAATTGGATAAAACCCAACAAGAGCTAGACGATAGAGAGAGAAAAGTAGTAGAATTGGAAGGAATTATAAATAGAAAAGATTCTGTTTTACTGGCTTTGAAAGATAGAATTTCTACCGCTTTATTGGGTTTTGAAGGAGACGGCCTAACTATCACTCAAAAAAACGGTAAGGTTTATATTTCTTTAGAAGAACAATTGCTTTTTGCTTCTGGAAGCTGGACTGTCGATTCTAGAGGACAAGAAGCTCTCAGTAAGTTGGCTAAGTCTTTGGAAAGCCAACAAGACATTAGTGTTTTAATAGAAGGCCATACCGATAATATTGCTTTTGGAGGTAGAGGTCAAATTAAAGATAATTGGGATTTGAGTGTGGCTCGTGCTACTTCTATTGTAAGAATCCTTACTGACAATAGTTCTATTTCAGAACAAAGGCTTACTGCAGCAGGAAGAGGAGAGTTTATGCCTATTGCAGATAATGCTACTAAAGAAGGAAGAAGCGCTAATAGAAGAATTGAAATTATTCTATCTCCAAAACTAGATGACCTATATCAGTTGCTTGATAACTAAGAAGCAAATAGTGCTTTAAAAACCTCTTCGATTTTAGCAACCTTTACCACTTCGATTTTATAGTCGCTTGCTTTTATTTTGTTGTATTTAGAAATAAATATTTTTTCGAAACCTAGTTTCTCCGATTCTTGAATACGTTGTTCGCATCTGTTTACTGGCCTGATTTCACCAGAAAGACCGACTTCAGCGGCAAAACTAAATTTGTCGTTTATTGCCATATCTACATTAGAAGATAAGATCGCACAAACGATGCTTAAATCTATTGCTGGGTCATCTACTTTTATTCCTCCTGTAATGTTTAAGAATACATCTTTGGCTCCGAGTCTGAATCCGCATCTTTTTTCTAAAACAGCTAGTAGCATTGACAGCCTTCTAAGATCAAAGCCTGTTGCGGAGCGTTGAGGCGTTCCGTATACCGCCGAACTAACTAAGGCTTGGGTTTCTATCATTAGGGGACGCATTCCTTCAAGTGTAGCGCTAATAGCCACTCCGCTTAACGACTCATCTTTTTGAGAAATTAGAATTTCTGAGGGATTGCTTACTTCTCTTAGTCCAGTACTTTGCATTTCGTAAATGCCTAATTCTGCAGTTGAGCCATATCTGTTTTTGTGGGCTCTTAAAATTCGGTATACATGGTTTCTATCTCCCTCAAACTGAAGAACTACATCTACCATGTGTTCTAATACTTTTGGGCCTGCGATGTTACCGTCTTTGTTAATGTGTCCGATAATAATAACAGGAATATTGCTTTGCTTGGCGTAAGCCATTAGCTCGGAAGTACATTCTCTAATTTGAGACACACTACCTGGCGAAGATTCTATTACGTTGGTTTGAAGAGTCTGTATTGAGTCAATCACTAAAAGTGTTGGCGACAATTTTAATGCTTGCTGAAAAAGATTTTGAGTATTTGTTTCTGTAAGTATATGGCAGCTTGTGTTAGATGCGCCCAATCTATCTGCACGCAACTTTATTTGTTTATCGCTTTCTTCTCCGGTAACGTATAAAACGTTTTGGTTTTTAATTCTTAAGGCTAATTGCAAGATTAGGGTAGATTTTCCTATTCCTGGTTCTCCTCCCAATAGGATTAATGAGCCCGAAACGATTCCCCCACCTAAAACTCTATTTAATTCCTGATCGCCTGTATTGATTCTGGCTTCATCACTTAAGGATATTTCCGATATTTTTTGTGGGGTGTTTATTTGAGAGTGATCTTGCCCACTCCATTTTTCTTTGGAAGATTTAGCCAAAACTTCTTCTGCAATAGTATTCCACTCGTTGCAATTAGTGCACTTACCATGCCACTGAGAAGACTGAGCGCCACAATTCTGGCAAAAAAAAGTTTTTTTAGTTTTTGCCATGCTTTATTTTTTCTATAAAATTAGTTGTAGAATAACCTTCCAGAAATTGTAGTGATATAACTTTTCCGCCATTTTTTTTTACGATTTGATGGCCTACAATATTTTCTTCTGTATAGTCTCCACCTTTCACTAAAATATCCGGCGATATAGATTCTATTAATTGGATAGGCGTGTCTTGTTCGAATAAAACTACCGCATCAACAAATGCTAGACTTGCTAGCATGAGTAGTCTATCTGATTCTTTAATAAATGGGCGATTCTTGCCTTTTAAGTTTGCTATGGAGTTATCACTGTTTAAGCCTATAATTAGTTTGTGGCCTAAGTCTGCAGCACTACTCAGATAGTGTAGGTGCCCACTGTGAAGTATGTCAAAACAGCCATTTGTAAATACTACATCCCCATTTTTTTTCCATTCTAAACTAAGAGAAACAGCTTCAGTTAGCGTTACTATTTTATTTTGGATTAGTTGTAGGTGACTATTCATTGCTTTTCCTTTTTTGCAAAAAAACCATTAAAATAGAAACTCCACCAAAAGTTAAGGTCATTAGAGTTTGAGCAGTATGTACTACGGTTGCAAAAAGAAGCGCCGGGTTATATGCTACGCCTAACTCGGTGAGTCCAAGAGTAACCACGTAATGATATGCTCCGATACCTCCTTGTACGGGGGCAATCATTCCTAACCCTCCTATTACCATTGTATATAATCCGTCAACCAGGCCTAAAGCCGATGTTTGATCGATAGCGAAAAAACAAACGTAAGTCATCATTAAGTACATTAGCCAAATAATGAAAGTATGAAACCAGAAGGTCCACTTGTCCTTTAGCTGATTAATACTTAAAATACCTTCCTTTACGCCGATTAAAAAAGTAAAAATTTTGTTGTAAACAGCAGTTTTTTTAATCCACTTTTTGCTAAAGTATAAAATTAAAAAACCAGCAATTATAGCAGAAAGAAAAGCTAAGATTATGTTGCTGAAAGCAATAGCTTCAAAGTCGATTAGCTGGTTTAGAAACGAAAGAAATAGTTCGAATTTTAGAGCGAATGTAATTGCGATAAGAGAAAACAAGAACACAAAGTCAATTACTCGTTCTAAAATTATGGTTCCAAAAAGTTTGTCGACAGGTATTTTTTCTGTTTGATTAAGGCTAGTACAACGCGTTATTTCTCCTGCTCTAGGAATTGCAATATTGGTAAAGTACCCTATTGAAACTGCATAAATACTATTTGATTTTTTAACGTTGTAGCCAAATCCGTTTAGTAAAGAAACCCAGCGTAAGGCTCTGCTGACAATAGCAAAAAATCCAAAAATAATAGAGACAAATACCCATGTATAATTTACCTCTTTTAGTTGTTTTACAAGAGATATAGGATCTGCGTTCTTAAAGGCAAAATACATCAATACGATTCCCGCACAAAAGAACAAACTGTATTTAATCCATTTTGACCAATTTTTCAAAACTATAAAGTATTATCTGGGTTAGGAAAAACTAAAGATGGAGAAAAGCTTTTTGCCTCTTCAAAATCCATTATGCAATATGAAATAATGATTACAATATCTCCTTTTTGTACTTTTCTGGCAGCAGGCCCATTTAAACAGATTTCGCCTTTATTTCTGTCTCCTTTAATTACGTAAGTTTCCAGTCGTTCTCCGTTATTAACATTAACAATTTGAACTTTCTCTCCTTCTATTAAATTGGCCGCATCCATTAAAGCTTCATCAATAGTAATGCTGCCTATGTAGTTTAGGTCAGCATCGCTAACGGTTGCCCTGTGAATCTTGGATTTTACTACCTCTATATTCATAGGTACAAATTTACTCATTTAGCATTAAATTATCTATTAATCTTACGTTCTCTACAAACACTGCTACAAGCATAACTATTTTTTGACCTTCTTTTCTTTTGTAGATTGGTTCCAGCATTGATGTTTCAGCTATACTAACGTAGTCTATTTTCGAATTTGGGATTTTTTGTAGTTTATTTTTCGCTGCTAAGATTATTTCTGGAATTTCAATTTTTTCTAATTCAGATTTTGCTTCCTTCATCGAACTATAAATTATGCCAGCGTCAGACTTTGCTTTCTCGGAAAGCAATAGGTTTCGCGAGCTTTTTGCTAGTCCGTTTGTTTCCCTTGCTGTTTCACAGCCTACAATTTCTATCCCTAAGTTTAGCTGATTAGACATGTGTTGAATAATTGCTAATTGCTGAAAGTCTTTTTTGCCGAAATATGCTTTTTGGGGCTCTATAATTTGGAATAAACGGTGAACTACGTTGCAAACCCCGTTGAAGTGTCCTGGTCTTTTTTCTCCTTCAAATAAAAGGTCTAATCCGTTTAGCGAGTATGTTTTTAGTTTTTGTTCTTTAGGAAACACTTCCTCAACCGAAGGAACAAATAATATGTCGCAATTCGCTTGCTGCAATAGGGTAATATCTTTATCTATAGTTTTAGGGTAGGAAGCAAAATCATCTGGATTATTAAATTGGGTCGGATTTATAAAGATACTACACACGACTATATCGCACTCTTTTTTTGCCAAATCAATTAAAGTAACATGGCCTTGATGCAAGGCTCCCATTGTAGCAACAAAACCTATTTTTAAATTTTTAAAAGAGGTCTGCTCTATTGTTTTTTGATATTCAACAATTGTAGTCGTTACTTGCATTTATTGGGTTTTAAGGAGGTAAATTTAATGTTTTACTTGGTTTATGGCTATAAAATTCGTACTTTTGCTTACTGACTTTTAATCTGTTAAAAGTGTCTATAAATTTAGCAAGGATGGATATGCAAAAGAAAAGAGTACTATTTGTTTCACAAGAGATAAGCCCTTATTTATCGGAATCTAAGATTTCTGATTTAGGAAGAACTGTTCCTCAAGGAATCATGGAGAAAGGTAAGGACATTAGAATATTCATGCCAAAGTTTGGGTGTATAAACGAAAGAAGAAATCAATTGCACGAAGTAATTCGTTTGTCGGGAATGAATATGATTCTTGATAATCTTGATTATCCTTTAATTATTAAAGTTGCATCATTGCAGCCTGTAAGAATGCAGGTTTACTTTATCGAAAACGAAGATTATTTCCCTAAGAAGACATTTATGCATGAGCTTGACGGAGATTTTTTCGACTTTCATGACGAAAGAGCTATCTTCTTCTGTAGGGGAGTTTTAGAAACGGTTAAAAAGTTAGGATGGGCTCCAGACGTGGTTCATTGTGGAGGCTGGATGACTGCTCTTGTTCCTTTGTATTTAAAGAAGGCGTTTGCTGACGATCCTATTTTTTCTAACACTAAAATTGTTTATTCTGTATTTGAGCAAGAGATTGGCGGAGAGTTAAGTGCTGATATGTCAAGAAAGGCTATAGTTCAGGGAGTAGAAGAAGCTGACGTTGCTATTATTTCTGAGCCGAAAATCAATAATTTACACAAAATTGCTATTGATTTCGCAGACGCTGTAATTTCTGGAAGTGAAAACATTGATCCTGAAATAGAAAAATATATAATAGAATCAGGAAAGAGTTCGTTAAACTACCATTCAGACGAAGATTGTACCGATGCATTTGATGCTTTGTACGATGAGTTGCTGGAAGAAGAAGTAGTACTATCTTAAAAAAAGCATAATTACAATGAAATTTAATTTAATAGTTTGGTCGTTATTTTTAACGACCATTTTTTCTTGCACCGACCCTGATTTAATCGGTCTTGAAATACAACCAGACGGAGACAAGATCACATTATCTTCTTTCAGTCAATCCCCAGAATTTACTTTGTCGAGTATGAAAGGAGATTCCGTTAGAACGGACGAGAATTTATTAGCCTTATTTGGCTATTATCAATCGGCTCCATTTGGCTTTGCTAAGTCAGAATTTTCCACTCAATTATTACTTCCTGAAAATAACGTTTCGTTTGGCGAAAATCCAGTTTTAGACTCAGCGGTTTTATCCTTAGTTTATTCGGGTTATTATGGAGACACTACTATAGCTCTTTCCATTAGTATTGAGCAATTGCAAGATGTAATTGAATTTGAAGACACTTTTTATTCTACTCAACAAGTAGTCTCTGGAGACTTTAGTACTCCTATAAAAGCTACATTCTTTCCTAAGCCGAGCACCCTAATTGTTAGTGAAGCGGATACGATTGGCTCTCCTAAATTAGATTTAAGAGTAGATCCTTTAGGCCAGTATATTCTGGATGCTATTTCTTCAGACCTTATAGATAATTCTTCTTTTCTTTCTTATTTAAATGGGATAAGCCTAAGGGTTGACGACTCTCAAAGCGAATCAGCATCTGTATGTTATTTTAACTTGAGGGATGCCAAGACTAAAGTTACTATTTATTACAACGATACTTCAACTTACAATTTAACCATTGGAAGCACTGCTTCAAGAGTCAATCACTTCGAAGTAGATAACAATGAGCCTTTTGATTTTCTAGGTGTTCAATCTATGGGCGGTCCAGTTATTAAAATCTTATTCAACGATTTATCTCCATTGAAAGATTCGTTGCAAAACAAAGTGATCAATAAAGCAATCATTAAATTTGATGTTGTTGATGGCTATCCAGATAATTTTGGGCCTCACAATTCGCTTTCTATTTTAAGAAAAGATAGCAATCAAACTTTTTTGTTTATTCCTGACTTTTTTGAAGGAGCAACCCATTATGGTGGATCATTGCAAAACGATTCTTATGAGTTTAACATTAGCAAATACTTGCAGCGTCTGGTAGATGAAGATTATTCGGACAGCGCTCTATATATTTTACCTGTAGGAAATTCGGTTAGCGCTAACCGAACCCTGATTGAGCAAGAGGTTACATTAACAGTTACTTATACAAACTTTTAAATATGTGTGGAATAGTAGGATATATTGGAAGCAGACAAGCTTACCCTATTTTAATTAAAGGCTTAAAAAGGTTAGAGTACAGAGGGTATGATAGTTCCGGAATTGCACTATATGATTCCGGATTAAATGTATACAAAAAGAAAGGTAAGGTTTCTGAGTTAGAAGCTTTTTGCGAAGGCAAAAACATAAACAGCACCGTAGGAATTGGCCACACACGTTGGGCAACTCACGGGGTCCCTAATGATGTAAATGCCCATCCTCATTATGGTCAGAATAAAGACATTACTATTATTCATAATGGGATTATAGAAAACTACGATTCTATTAAAAAAGCACTTTCTAAATTAGGCCATCAATTTGAAAGCGATACAGATACTGAAGTTTTAGTCCATTTAATTGAAGAGATTAAAACTCAAGAAAATATTGATCTTTTTGAAGCAGTACGTTTAGCATTAAACGAGGTTGTAGGAGCTTATGCAATAGGAGTTATTTCACAGGATAATCCCGATGAGATAATTGTTGCTAAAAAAGGATCGCCTTTAGTTATTGGGATAAATGAAGGTGAGTATTTTATTGCTTCCGATGCTAGTCCTATTATCGAATATACTAAAGAGGTTCTTTACTTAGAAGATGGCGAAATAGCTCGTCTTTGCGTTGGTCAAGAATTGGAGTTAAAGACAATTGATAATGTGGTTAAAACACCATATATCCAAGAGCTAGAGATGAGCTTAGAGTCTATCGAAAAAGGCGGCTATGAGCATTTTATGCTTAAAGAAATATTCGAACAGCCAAAGTCGATTGCAGACAGTTTTAGAGGAAGATTAAAATTAGATACGGCAGAGGTTAAGTTAGGAGGAATTGCCGATTATGAAAACAAGATAATCAATGCAAATAAGATTATCATTATTGCTTGTGGTACATCTTGGCACGCTGGCCTAATTGGAGAATATTTATTAGAAGATTTAGCTCGAATCCCTGTTGAGGTAGAGTATGCTTCTGAGTTCAGATACAGAAATCCTGTAATTACCGAAAACGATGTTGTTTTAGCTATTTCTCAATCTGGAGAAACTGCCGACACTTTAGCTGCAATGAAATTGGCAAAAGACAAAGGGGCAACCGTATTGGCAATTTGTAATGTGGTAGGTTCATCTATCGCTAGATTAAGTGATGGTGGAACTTACACTCATGCTGGCCCAGAAATTGGAGTAGCTTCTACTAAAGCATTTACTGCCCAAGTAACTGTTCTTACCTTAATGGCATTTATGTTTGCTCGTAAGAAAGGATCTATTTCGGAAAGCTATTATAGAGAGCTAATCACAGAATTAGAAACCGTTCCTGCTAAAGTAGAGAGCATGATTTCTATGAATAGTTATATTGAAGAATTGTCTGCTAAGTTTAAAGACGCACAAAACTTTTTGTACTTAGGTAGAGGATATAATTTCCCTGTAGCCTTAGAAGGCGCTCTTAAGTTAAAAGAGATATCATACATTCATGCAGAAGGTTATCCTGCTGCCGAGATGAAACACGGACCGATAGCATTAATTGACGAGAATATGCCAATTGTTGTAATTGCAACCAAAAAAGGACATTACGAAAAAGTAGTTAGCAACATTCAGGAGGTTAAAGCCAGAAACGGAGTTGTTATTGCTGTTGTTACTCAGGGTGATACTGCTGTAAAAGCAATTGCTGACTATATTATCGAAATACCAGAAGTAGCAGAACCACTAACGCCTATTTTAGCTAATATACCACTACAGCTATTATCTTACCATATAGCGGTTATGAGGGGCTGTAATGTTGATCAGCCAAGGAATTTAGCTAAGTCGGTTACTGTTGAGTAGTTTTGAAACAAACATTTGGATTAGAAAACTTCCTTAATCAAATTGTAAATTCCTGTTATTGATTTTTAAGTGTTACAAGTCACTTTCAATATTCAAGTAAACACTATGAATTGGTTTCAATGTTGAATGTTATAATACAACGATTCCAACAAGTACTATCTTTCTAATAGTACTACATTAATACATGTAATAT
>JABAYQ010000128.1:9425-9916 GCA_018608925.1 Cryomorphaceae bacterium
CTGTTGAGTAGTTTTAGAGACAATCTTAGGTTGTAAAACTTCCTTAGTCAAATTGTAAAATCCTGTTATTGATTTTTACTAGTTCTATTCTAAACTAAACAAGTCATCTACTTTACACTCTAATTCGTGTGCTAGCTTCAAACACAATAGTATAGAGGGATGAAATCTGTTATTTTCAATAGAATTTATTGTTTGTCTAGAAACGCCTATTTTTTTAGAAACATCTTCTTGTGTAAATCCAGCCTTTGTACGATATAACTTTAAATTATTTTTCATGAATTGTAGTGTTTGAAAAGTCTGAATTTAAAGATTAAGTTAAATAAGAGAATTATTAAAAATAAGTTGAATATCAGTACATACATATATGTGATATTGAACACTAAAAAAGTAGATATAATTATTAACCCAAAACTAATAAACAGAGATAAGGATAAACTTTCTAATCTAATTCTTGATATTAGCTCATCTTCTATTTTCTCTTTGCAAAACGA
>JABAYQ010000057.1 GCA_018608925.1 Cryomorphaceae bacterium
AAACATAAATACAAAATAGCATTTAGAAAATTCTTATCCCCCTTCACTTTACCTCCCCCAAAGCCCAAAACTTATAGTATATTTATTGGCTCGATATAGCAACGGATTAAGATTTGAAAGATTTAATTGACAAAATAAAAAGCAGCATTACTCTAAGCACCAAGGCGGAGGAGTATATTTATTCTATTTCTAAAGAAAGAACGGTTGCTAAGGGCGAGGTTTTAATCCGTCAGGGCCAAGCTGTTAAGAACACTTTTTTTGTTAGTAGTGGTTGTTTGCGTTCTTATTGCTCCGATCACAACGGCAAAGAACACACCCTACAATTTGCCATTAAAAATTGGTGGATTAGCGACTTTATTGCCATTTATAATAAGGAGCTAGCAACCCTTACGGTGGAGTGCGTAACCGATTCTACTATTATCGAATTTAACGCCCAAAAGCTCGATCACATACATTCGTTATTTCCTGAGTTTGAAGCTTTTCAACGCAAAAATCTGGAGCGTCATGTGGTTAGTCTACATAAAAGAATTTTAAACCAACTGCAGCTAAGCGCTCAACAGAGGTACGATTTGTTTCTTGAAAAATACCCCGATATTGAGCAGTACACTCCCAATTATCATATCGCATCTTACTTAGGAATTACCCAACAAAGCCTGAGCCGCATTAGAGCGGAAATAAAATAGTTTTCTTACCATAGGATATTTTTTTCGGACAGTCCGTATTTTAATTTTGCACTCAATCTTATAAATACAAAAATGCTATGCTAAAGAAATTATTAGGACTTGCTCCTACACTAGAAAACGACGGATCTTACAGCCCTTCAAAACTTGCTTTAAAGTTAGGAACAGTCGATAAAACCGATTTTGAAAACATTACATATACCAAATACCAAGGTAAAAAATCGAAGGTATTGGTACTCTTTACCGAACAAAAAAATATGAAAATGCAAAACGGCAAATTGTTTTCTACAGGAAACCATCCAGTAGAAGCTCTTGTGCCAATGTTGCATTTGCAAAATGCAGGTTTCGAATTCGAAATAGTTACTGCAACAGGAAAACCAGTTGTTTTCGAAATGTGGGCTTTCCCAACTAAAGACCAAAACGTAAAAGCTATTTACGACAACTATAAAACCAGCTTCGACAAGCCTAAAAGTCTAGAAGATTTTGCAGTTAATTCTTTAACAGAATCCGATTCTTATGCTGCTCTATTTATTCCTGGAGGACATGGTTCTATGTTGGGCATTCCTGACAACGACAATGTAGCTACTACCCTAAAGTGGGCTAACGACAACGGTTTGTTTACCATTACCCTTTGCCACGGACCAGGTTCTTTCTTGTCCACCACTCTAAACAACAATGCTTTTATGTACCAAGGATACAACATGGCTGTTTTTCCTGACTCGGTAGACAAAATGACTCCAATGATAGGTTACCTACCCGGACAAATGCCTATGTCCGTAAGCGAAAAACTTAAAAGTTTGGGGGTTAATCTTATGAATACCAAGGCCGACGACACCGTTTGCATAGACAGAAAACTGATAACAGGAGCAAGCCCTTTAGCTTCTAACGAATTAGGTAAATTAGCAGCCAACACTTTGTTAAAAGAACTCAGTTAATTATAAAAACACCAAATAAATTATGAATTTATTAGATAGGTTAAAATGGCGTTATGCTGCCAAAGCAATGAACGGCCAAAAAGTTCCTCAAGATAAAATGGATAACATTATTGAGGCAATATCATTGGCGCCTACATCGAGCGGATTGCAGCCTTTTGAGGTTTTTGTTATTACTAATCAGGAAGTAAAAGATAAGATTAGACCAGTTGCCTGGAATCAGTCGGTAGTAAGCGATTGCTCTCACTTATTAGTTTTTGCAGCTTGGGATACTTATACCGCAGAGCGAATAAATAAAATGTTTGATTTAACAAATACGGTTCGTGGTTTTAAAAACGAAGGATGGGAAAACTATCGCCAAATGCTCTTAAATAATTATCCTCAAAAGGATGCTGAAGAAAACTTTACCCATGCGGTAAAACAAGCTTATATCGCTTTTTCTCACGCTATAACTGCTGCTGCATTCGAAGAGGTTGACGCTACTCCTTTGGAGGGTTTTGATCCGGCTGCTGTAGACGAAATACTAGGGCTAAGAGCCAAAGGCTTGAGAAGTTGCGTAATGCTTCCTATTGGCTACAGAAATGCCCAAAGCGACTGGTTGGTAAATCTAAAAAAAGTAAGAAAAAGTAGAGAAGACTTAATAACAGAAATTGTTTAATCTTAAAGACTAAACTCTTTCTCAATCAGTTTTTCTAATTCTTGGCAACTATCTACTTCAAAATCGGGGATGTGTTTAATAAAGTCCCCGTGTCCGTAGCTTACCCCTATTGATTTCATTTGGTGGTTATGGGCCCCAATAATGTCGTATTTGGTATCTCCAATCATTACTGTTTTGGAGATTTCTAGGTCGTATTTTTTAACGATATAATCGATAATTTCTGTTTTATCGCTTCGGCTATTGTCTAGGTTACAACCAACAATTTCTATAAATAAAGAGTCGAGTTTGTGTCCTTTTAAGATTTCGTTGGCAAAGACTGTTGGTTTGGAGGTTGCCACAAATAAATTATATCCTTTTGCTTTAAGGTTATTGAGCAGCTGCTCCACATAGTGAAAAAGTTGGTGTTGGTGAATTCCTGTGGTGCGGTAATATTTTCTAAAATAAGAAACAGCTTCCATGGCATCTTCATAATTTAACGAAAGTTTGGACTGAAAAGAATCCATAATTGGAGGGCCAATAAATTGGTGCATTTCGGTTGTTGCCGGAATTTCTACCCCCATTTTTTGTGCTGCATGGCGAATAGAGTTTAATATTCCCTCTTGGGGCTCTATAATTGTTCCGTCTAAATCAAATAAAAGATTGATGCTCATAATGGATTTGTTTATCTGGGATCAAAAGTAACAATTAAAGATTATTAGAGAAGGCGATTACCTTATCGTCTTTTTGCCAAATTTATGGCGATATAAGGGCCGATTTCCTTTTGTTTTTAAATGGATTTTTATTCTAAATTAGTTAAATTCGCATCAGATGAAAAACATTAGAAATTTTTGCATAATTGCCCACATTGACCACGGTAAGAGTACTTTAGCCGATCGTTTGCTAGAGTTTACGGGCTCAGTTACAGAGAGGGAATCCCAAGACCAGTTGTTAGACAACATGGATTTGGAAAGAGAAAGAGGGATAACCATTAAGAGCCATGCCATCCAGATGGAGTATGAGCTTAACGGAGAGCAGTATATCCTAAATTTAATTGACACTCCTGGTCACGTCGATTTTTCTTACGAAGTATCCAGATCTATTGCTGCTTGTGAGGGCGCTTTGCTTATTGTAGATGCAGCCCAAGGAATTCAGGCACAAACCATTTCTAACCTATACTTGGCTTTAGAAAACGATTTAGAAATAATCCCAGTTTTAAATAAAATTGACTTACCATCTGCCGACCCTGAGGTCGTGAAAGATCAGATTATTGATCTTATCGGATGTAAGAACGAAGATATTATTCCAGCTTCTGCAAAAACAGGCTTAGGGATAACCGATATTTTACACGCTATTGTAGATAGAGTTCCTTGTCCTAAAGGCGATATAGACGCACCACTTCAAGCAATGATTTTCGATTCGGTATACAATCCGTTTAGAGGAATTGAGGCTTATTTTAAAATAATAAACGGAACCATCACCAAAGGTGATGAGGTTCAGTTTATGGCTACCGGCAAAAATTATTTTGCCGACGAAATAGGTGCTTTAAAATTAAAACAAGATCCTAAAAAAACACTTTACGCTGGAGAAGTAGGTTATATTATTTCTGGAATAAAAGAAGCTAAAGAGGTAAAAGTAGGAGACACGCTTACCAAGACTGACAATCCGTCTAGCGAAGCAATTCAAGGATTTGAGGACGTGAAGCCAATGGTATTTGCGGGTATTTATCCGGTAGACACCGAAGATTATGAAGAGTTAAGAAACTCGATGGAGAAGCTACAGTTAAACGATGCCTCCCTTACTTTTGAGCCAGAATCTTCTGCTGCTTTAGGTTTTGGTTTCCGTTGTGGTTTCTTAGGAATGCTACACATGGAAATTATCCAAGAAAGGCTAGAGCGTGAGTTTGACATGACCGTTATTACTACCGTACCTAACGTATCTTATTACGCCCACACTACCAATCAAAAGGAAAAACTTCTGATAAACAACCCTTCTGACTTGCCAGACCCTTCTACATTAGATTTTGTAGAAGAGCCGTACATTAGAGCTCAAATAATTACTAAGTCCGATTTTGTAGGGCCAGTAATGTCTCTTTGTATTCAAAAAAGAGGGATGCTTAAAAACCAAGTCTATCTAACAACCGATAGAGTAGAGCTTACATTCGAAATGCCACTTGGCGAAATCGTATTCGATTTCTACGACAAACTAAAAAGTATTTCTAGAGGATATGCGTCTTTCGATTATTTCCCTTTAGAATACCGACAATCTCATTTATCTAAACTAGATATTTTATTAAATGGCGATCAGGTAGATGCGCTTTCTGCACTTATCCACAGAGATAACGCTTATAGCCTAGGAAAGAAAATTTGCTTGAAACTAAAAGAACTTATCCCAAGACAGCAGTTCGATATTGCTATTCAGTCTGCTATTGGGGCAAAGATTATTTCTAGAGAAACCGTTAAGGCAGTTCGTAAAGACGTTACTGCTAAATGTTATGGGGGTGATATTTCTAGAAAGAGAAAACTTTTAGAAAAGCAAAAGAAAGGTAAGAAGCGAATGAGACAAATTGGGAATGTAGAAATTCCTCAATCTGCATTTATGGCAGTATTAAAACTAGATGATTAATTTTAGCTTAATAAGCACCAATTAAAACACTTCAAAATGGGAAGAGCATTTGAATTTAGAAAGGCCAGAAAAATGAAGCGATGGTCTGCAATGGCAAAAACCTTTACTCGTATAGGAAAGGATATTTCCATGGCTGTAAAGGAGGGAGGACCAAGTCCGGAAACCAACTCTCGACTTAGAGCAGTTATCCAGAATGCTAAGTCTGCCAACATGCCTAAAGACAATGTGGAAAGAGCCATTAAGAAAGCAATGGGCTCCGATTCTGCTAACTATGTAGAAGTGAATTTAGAAGGTTATGCTCAACACGGAGTAGCTGTTTTTGTAGAATGTACTACCGATAATAATAACCGAACGGTTGCCAATGTTCGTTCTTACTTTAATAAATGCGAAGGAAATTTAGGAACCAATGGTTCTTTAGAATTCATTTTTGATAGAAAAGCAGTCTTTACTTTTTCCGCTGACAAAGTAGAAATGGATATGGACGAGCTAGAAATGGAACTGATTGACGCAGGATTAGAAGAGATAGATTCGGACGATGGAGTAGTAACTATAACTACCGATTTCCCTGACTTTAGTAATATGCAAAAGCAAATTGAAGGCATGGGCATTGAAGTAGATAGTTCGGAATTACAACGATTCGCAAACAACACTAAGACAGTTAGTTTGGAAGATGCTAAGCTAATTTTAAAATTAATTGACAAACTAGAGGAGGACGAGGATGTGCAGAACGTTTTTCATAATATGGAAATGACGGACGAAATTTTACAATCTCTAGACTAGATTATTATGAAAGAAAAACTCGATTTATTAGCTCACAAAAAAGCAGAAGCTTTATTAGGCGGAGGAGAGAAAAGAATAGAAGCTCAACACGCTAAAGGTAAACTAACTGCTAGAGAACGAATTCATTTTTTATTGGACGAAGGCTCTTTTGAAGAAATGGGAATGTTGGTTACTCACCGATCTACCAATTTCGGACTAGACAAACAAAAGTTTTTAGGCGATGGTGTAGTAACCGGATACGGAACCGTAAATGGAAGATTGGTTTATGTTTTTGCTCAAGACTTTACGGTTTTAGGAGGTTCTTTAGCAGAGTCTCACGCACAAAAAATCTGTAAACTTATGGATATGGCTCTTAAAAACGGAGCACCACTTTTAGGTTTAAACGATAGTGGTGGCGCCCGAATACAAGAAGGAGTTGTTTCTTTGGGTGGCTATGCCGATATATTTTACAAAAATACCATGGCTAGTGGAGTTATTCCACAGCTATCCGCGATAATGGGTCCGTGCGCGGGAGGAGCAGTTTATTCTCCAGCCTTAACCGATTTCATCATGATGGTTGAGAACACATCTTATATGTTTGTGACCGGACCAAATGTAGTTAAAACAGTTACCCACGAAGAAGTAACAGCAGAAGAATTAGGTGGAGCAAGTACTCACGCTACCAAGTCTGGAGTAGCTCACTTTACCTATCCTAACGAAATAGAATTGATCAATAACCTAAAAAAGTTGTTGAGTTATTTGCCTCAAAATTGCGAAGAAGATGCGCCTTCGATTCCTTACACTATAGCAGACGAAAGCCGCATTGCTTTAAACGAGGTTATTCCACAAAATGCTAGCCAACCTTACGACATTAGAGAGGTTATTAATCAGGTTATCGATAAAGACTCTCTACACGAAGTACACAAAGATTTTGCAGAAAATATTGTTTGTGGCTTTGCTCGTTTAGCAGGAAAATCGATTGGTATTGTTGCCAATCAGCCCGCTTTTTTAGCAGGAGTGCTCGACAATCATGCCTCCAATAAAGCGGCAAGATTTGTTCGTTTTTGCGATGCCTTTAATATTCCTCTTTTGGTTTTTGAAGATGTGCCAGGCTTTTTACCAGGAACAGACCAAGAATGGAATGCAATTATAAACAACGGTGCTAAATTGCTTTACGCCTTTTGTGAAGCAACAGTACCTCGAATTACGGTTATTACTAGAAAAGCATACGGAGGAGCTTACGATGTAATGAACTCTAAGCACATTGGTGCCGACTTAAATTATGCTTGGCCATCTGCAGAAATTGCGGTGATGGGCGCTAAAGGAGCTGCCGAAATTATCTTTAAGAAAGACATTAAGGAAGCATCCAATCCCGAGCAAAAATGGCAAGAAAAGGAAGCAGAATATGCGGAGCTTTTTGCTAACCCTTACAATGCGGCAGCAAGAGGATTTGTAGATGAGGTTATCGAGCCTTCTCAAACAAGGAAAAAGCTGATAAAAGCATTTAGTATGCTCTCCAATAAAGTAGACCATTTACCTAAAAAGAAACACGGAAATATTCCATTATAATATGAATGTATTAGTATTAGGATCAGGAGGAAGAGAACACGCTTTGAGCTGGAAAATAGCTCAAAGTAGTATGTGTGAGAAAATATTTATCGCACCAGGAAACTCTGGAACAAAATTAGTTGGTGAGAACGTAGACATTAACGTTACGGACTTCGAAGCTATAAAGAAGTTTGTAATAGAGAAGTCTATCGAGATGGTAGTAGTAGGCCCTGAGGACCCACTAGTGCTAGGTATTTATGATTTCTTTCAGCAAGACAAAGACCTTAAAGAGGCTTGCTTAATAGGGCCTTCAAAAGAAGGTGCTAAGCTAGAAGGGAGTAAAGAGTTTTCTAAGCAGTTCATGGAAAAACACTCTATTCCTACTGCCAAATACCAAAGTTTTACCAAAACAAACCTAGAACATGGATATGCCTTTCTAGAAACCTTATCTCCTCCTTATGTCTTGAAAGCAGACGGATTAGCGGCAGGAAAAGGAGTTCTTATTTTGGATGACCTAAACGAGGCTAAAAAAGAATTAAAATTAATGCTTACCCAATCTAAGTTTGGAGCGGCAAGTGATAAAGTAGTTATCGAAGAATTTCTCGATGGAATAGAACTCTCTGTTTTTGTTTTAACAGACGGAAAAGACTACAAAGTTTTACCTTCGGCTAAAGACTACAAAAGAATAGGAGAAGGAGACAAAGGCCTAAACACAGGAGGAATGGGCGCTATTTCTCCAGTACCTTTTGCCGATAAATTCTTTTTAGAAAAAGTAGAAGACAGAATTATTAAACCAACTATCGAAGGGTTAAAATCCCAAGAGATAGAATATAAAGGTTTTATCTTTATTGGGCTTATGAATGTAAAGGGTGATCCTTTTGTTATCGAATACAATGTAAGGATGGGAGACCCAGAAACCGAGGTAGTTATTCCTAGAATAAAGTCCGATTTACTAAACCTATTTAAAGGGATTGCTGACGGAACTTTCGGAGAAAAAGATTTTTATGTAGACCAAGATTTTGCTGCAACGGTAATGCTTGTTTCGGGAGGCTACCCTGAAGCATACCAAAAAGGCAAAGTAATTTCTGGTTTAGATAATGTAGAAAACGGAATGGTTTTTCATGCCGGCACTAAAGATGATGGGGATCAGATAGTAACCAATGGAGGAAGAGTATTAGCTCTAACTTCTTTCGGAAGAGACATTGAAGACGCAACTTCTAAAGCATTTGCTAACGCAGAAAAAATAGAATCTGAAGGAAAAAATTATAGAAAAGATATCGGATTAGATCTATTAAAGCAGGAAGCTTAAGACTCTCCGTTTCTTTTAAAGATTACTAGTTTTCTAGTCCAGTAGATAAAAAATGCAGCAATAACAAAAACTGAAAGATAGTTAGGAATATTTCCTAAAGTTGGCATTATAGAAAGTATAGCGGTGAACATATCGCCTAATCCGTTCCAAAAACTTGTCATCATAATCTTTAAATATTATTGTTGGTGCAAAAGTAGAAATATTTATAAAATAAATGATAGTAAATATCCTTAAAACTTCAAAGCCTATTTCAATGCTAACATTTGTAGTATTGTGCTTGCTTTTTTTGATTACTACATTTAGTTATAATTTCGATATTTCTTTGTCTAAATCAGGCTACCCTCTTTTTGATCTTTTTAATGTTTTGTCGTTTCAGAAAATATGGCTGGCAAAAATTTTGGTTTTTGCTCTCTCTATTTTAGCTTCTATGGGCTGGAATAATTTACTTTACGATAAAGCAATTCTAAATAAAAGTTCTATTCTGCCTGCTTCTTTGGTTTTAATTATGTCGGTTGTGTTTTGGTATTCGCCTTTATGGCCGGTGCATTTTTTAATGCTTTTTTTCCTGCAAAAATTATTTTCTATTTATCAAATAGATAAACCATATTCTTATTTGTTCGATGCCGGATTAATTTTAGGACTTTGCTTTTTAATGTATCCTCCTTCTATATTTTTTCTGCTTACTATTTTTAGTGCCACCTTTATCTATAGCGCAGTAAGCTGGAGGAACTTCGTTATTCCCGTTTTAGGATTTACTACTCCCATTCTAATTTGCATTGCTTATTGCTATAACTACACCTCTATTTCCGACTATATTATTCATTACCAGCAAGCGCTTTCTTTTGATTTGCTTTCTATTTCAATACCTAAGTTTGCTGTTTTTTTTGTTGCGGTTATAAGTCTTGTTTTTATACTTTCTATTTTTGAGCTAATTAATTGGTTGCCAATGAAAAGTTTGAAGTCTAGAAATTCGTTTATTTTACTTTTCATATTTTCAATTTGTGCTTTTTTAGGACTGTTTGTTAGTTCTAGTCAAGGTTGGAATCATTTATTATTATTCGCTCTTCCTTTCTCTGCTTTGTCTGCTAATTACTTTCTTTTTTCCCAAAAGAAATGGTGGTATCAATCTGTTTTTACCATCTTGTTTTTATCTGTAGCATATTTC
>JABAYQ010000112.1 GCA_018608925.1 Cryomorphaceae bacterium
GTGTTTAACTTACACTCAAAAGGTGCAATCAGATTCTATACTAGAGGAAATGACTGTGCTAAACTTACAGATAAAGACGGATTAATTTATTATATAGGAAGTCAAAGAGCTAACGAATTAGTCCAACTTATTGAAAAGCAACTTAAAACTACAAACAACAACTAGAATTATGAAAAAACTTATTTTATTTTTAATCGCACTGCCTTTTTTGATAAGTGCCCAGATTTATGATCCAGTTTCTTGGACATTTTCACAAGAACAAATTAGTTCTGATGAGATAGAACTAACATTTAGCGCAGAGATTGAAGAGGGTTGGTACCTTTATTCTCAGAATATCGCCGATGATGGACCAGTTCCTACTTCTTTTATCTTTTTCGAAGCCGATAGTTTTCAATTAGTTGGTACAACAACAGAAGGTACTCCTATAGAGCAGTTTGATCCTAATTTTGACATGGTTCTTAGCTACTTTAAAAAGTCAGCTACTTTTTCTCAAATAATAAAAGTAACTACAGATAATGACTTTAAATTAAAAGGTGAGCTTACTTTCATGGTTTGTGACATCTCTAAATGCTTGCCTCCCGAGTATGTAGAGTTCGAATTTGACATTAAAGGTTCGGAGAATACTTCGTCTACTAACGATTCTGATTCTAGTTCTAAAAAAGGAATGTGGTCTATTTTCTTTATTGCATTTTTAAGCGGATTTGCCGCCTTACTGACGCCATGTGTTTTTCCAATGATTCCCATGACGGTTAGTTTCTTTACTAAGCAAAGTAAAACTAGAGCAAAAGGAATTACAAACGCCATTCTTTATGGTCTAAGTATTATTATTATTTATGTTCTTTTAGGTGTTGGAGTTTCTGCTGTATTTGGTCCAGAGGTTTTGAATAGTATGGCAACCAACGTGTATTTTAATTTAGCATTCTTTGTTTTATTAATTGTTTTTGCTGCTTCTTTTTTAGGAGCATTCGAATTAACACTTCCTCATTCTTGGATTAATAAAGCCGATCAAGCATCTGATAAAGGCGGCTTGGTTGGAATTTTCTTTATGGCTTTAGTGTTAGCGCTCGTATCATTCTCTTGTACTGGTCCTATTGTAGGAACATTATTGGTTGAAGCTGCCTCGGGAGGAAGTTATATAGGTCCTATTATTGGAATGTTAGGCTTTTCTTTAGCTATTGCTTTACCTTTTGCATTGTTTGCTGCATTCCCAGGATGGCTAAACTCTTTGCCTCAATCGGGCGGATGGCTTAACTCTGTTAAAGTTGTTTTAGGGTTTCTTGAAATTGCTTTAGCATTTAAATTCTTGTCAAATGCAGATTTAGTTATGCAAACTCATTTCTTAGAAAGAGAATTGTTCATTGCTATTTGGATTGTGATATTCGCATTCCTTACCATGTATTTATTAGGTTTCCTTAAGTTTTCTCACGATAGCGAATTAAAACATCTTTCAGTAGGTAGATTTTTCTTAGCTGTTATTACAGGAATGTTTACTGTTTATATGGTTCCTGGTTTATGGGGAGCTCCATTAAAAATTATTAATGCTTTCCCTCCTCCAATGCATTATAGTGAATCTCCTCAAGGAGTCGGTTTTGCAAATACTTCTACTATTACTATTAGCGGAGATGCTCATCAGGAGCAAAGTGGTCAGCATTTAGGACCTCAAGGTATCATGGTTTTTCATGATTACGATTTAGGAGTGGCTTATGCTAAAGAAGTTGGTAAGCCAATTATGTTAGATTTTACTGGTTGGGCATGCGTAAATTGCCGTAAGATGGAAGAGCAAGTTTGGTCCGACTCTGAAGTTAAAAGAATGTTAAGTTCAGAAGTTGTTTTAATATCATTATATGTTGACGAACGTACTAAACTCGCTAAAGAAGATCAATACGAAACTACCATTGCTGGAAAGAAAAAGAAGGTAAAGACGGTTGGTGACAAATGGACTGTTTTACAAATAGAGCGTTACAAGACTAATTCTCAGCCATATTATGTTGTTTTAGATCATGATGAAAATCAATTAGGTTCTCCAGCAAATTACCAAGATCATGGTAAAGTAGATTTGTTTAAGAATTGGCTGCAAGAAGGCATAGACGCTTTCAATAATTAATATTTACTCCCCTCTATTTAAAAAGTAGAGGGGATTTTTTTTCTCCTTAAAGTTTATAAAAATGCTTGTAAAAACCTTTGGTTCTGCCGTTTTTGGCATTGATGCTACCACTATTACTATCGAAGTAAATGTCTCCCCTGGAATTAAATTTTTCTTAGTAGGATTGCCTGATAACGCTGTAAAAGAATCTCATTATAGAATTGAAGCTGCACTAAAAAATATTGGTTATAAAATTCCTGGTAAAAAGTTTATAATCAATATGGCTCCTGCTGATATTCGTAAAGAAGGTTCTGCTTATGATTTGCCTTTGGCAATTGGTATACTAGCTGCCACACAACAGATCAAATCTTCCAACGTAAATGAATATATTATTATGGGTGAATTGTCTCTTGATGGAAGCTTGAACTCTATTAAAGGAGCTCTTCCAATTGCAATTCAGGCAAGGAAAGAAGGCTTTAAAGGAATTATTTTACCAAAAGCAAATGCTAAAGAAGCAGCTATCGTGGATGGTTTAGATGTTAGGGGTGCTGAAAATATACTCGATGTAATCCATTTCTTCGACGGAAAAAAAGATATTCCGATCACTAAAATAGACACCAGAAAAGAATTTTTCAAATCTTTAAACTTATTAGATGTTGACTTTAAAGATGTTAAGGGTCAAGAAAATATAAAAAGGTCTTTAGAAATAACTGCTGCTGGGGGACATAATGTTATTATGATCGGTCCTCCTGGTTCTGGAAAGACAATGTTGGCAAAAAGATTGCCCGGAATTCTACCTCCTTTATCTTTAGGGGAAGCATTAGAAACTACTAAAATTCATTCTGTTGCTGGTCGAATGCAAAACAACGAGTCTTTAATGACCGAGAGGCCATTTCGATCTCCTCACCACACTATTTCTGATGTTGCTTTAGTCGGTGGTGGCACATTCCCTCAACCAGGAGAAATTTCTCTTTCTCATAATGGAGTGTTGTTTTTAGATGAACTTCCAGAATTTAAAAGAACAGTTTTAGAAGTGATGCGTCAACCATTAGAGGATAGAACCATAACTATTTCAAGAGCAAAATTTAGTGTGGATTATCCTGCTAGTTTCATGCTGATTGCATCAATGAATCCTTGTCCTTGTGGGTTTTACAATCATCCTGAAAAGGATTGTTTGTGTGCCCCTGGTGTAGTGCAGAAATATTTAAATAAAGTCTCAGGACCTTTGTTAGATAGAATAGATATTCATGTGGAGGTAACTCCCGTTCATTTTGATGAGCTAAGCAGCAAGAAAGAGACAGAAGGTAGTCAATCTATAAGGGAAAGGGTGTTGAAGGCTAGGATAGTGCAGCAAGAGAGATTTAAGGATCTATTAGATGTTCATAATAATGCTCAAATGAGCTCTAAGCTAATAAGAGTCTATTGCAAGCTAGATTTAGAGAGTCAGCAACTACTTAAAACAGCAATGGAGAAGTTAGAATTATCTGCAAGAGCTTATGACAGAATTCTAAAAGTAGCAAGAACAATAGCTGATTTAGACAGTAGCAAAGACATTTCTAAATACCATATTTCTGAAGCAATTCAGTTTAGATCATTAGATAGGGCAAGCTGGGCAGGGTAAATTATTTACCGTGACATTGCTTGTATTTTTTACCACTTCCACACGGACACGCTTCGTTTCTTCCAACCTTTTGTTCTACGCGAACGGGTTCGACTCTTTTTTGTTGGTTTCTTTTGTTTCCAGAGTAGTTGTCTGATCTGCCCATTTTTAGTTGTTGATTCTGCTGCACTTGTTCGTTCTCTACTTTCGATCCTGAAGGAAGGTTTGCTTTAATTAAGAAAGAAACAATTTCTTTATTAATTTTTTCCATCATTTGTTTGAACAAATTAAATGATTCGAACTTGTAGATTAATAATGGGTCTTTTTGCTCGTAAGTAGCATTTTGAACTGATTGCTTTAAATCATCAAGCTCTCTAAGGTTCTCTTTCCAAGCATCGTCTATCATAGAAAGTGTTACTCCTTTTTCTACAGACAATGGTATTGTTTTTCCCTCAGAATCAAATGCTTCTTTTAAGTTTGTTACTACTTGAAGTGTTTTAATGCCATCGGTAAATGGAATAACTATATTTTCATAATTATTCGATTCATTTTCAAAAACATCCTTGATAACTGGGAAGGTTCTTTGAGAAATTATTTCAGATTTTGATTTATAATTTTCTATAGACTTTTCATAAATCACTTCACACAACTCTTCTTCTGGTAATTGCTTAAATTCTTCTTCACTAACTGGAGAATTGATTCCCAAAAATCTTACAAGGTCTAATTTAAATCCTTCGTAGTCGGATGCTGACTGATATTCGCTACATATAACCGACGCGGTATCATAAATCATGTTGTCAATGTCAACCGAAAGCCTGTCTCCGAAAAGAGCGTTCTTTCTTTTCTGGTATATAACTTTTCTTTGGGCATTCATTACGTCATCATATTCTAAAAGACGTTTTCTTGTTCCAAAGTTATTTTCTTCTACTTTCTTTTGAGCTCTTTCGATAGACTTGGTAATCATAGAGTGCTGAATTACTTCACCTTCTTCTAATCCCATTCTATCCATCATCTTAGCAATTCTCTCCGATCCAAATAATCGCATTAGATTATCCTCTAAAGAGACGAAAAACTGAGATGAACCAGGATCTCCCTGACGACCGGCACGACCTCTAAGCTGTCTGTCAACCCTTCTGGAGTCATGTCTTTCGGTACCAATAATAGCTAAACCACCATTGTTTTTTACTTCTTCTGAAAGTTTAATGTCGGTACCTCTACCAGCCATGTTGGTTGCTATAGTAACGTTTCCTGCTTTACCAGCTTCGGCAACAATGTCTGCTTCTTTTTGGTGCATTTTTGCATTTAACACATTGTGTTTTAAGCCTTTCATCTTAAGTAATTTACTTAAGAGTTCAGAAATCTCTACCGATGTGGTACCAACAAGAATAGGTCTTCCTTCTTTACTAAGTTTTACTACTTCATCAATAACAGCATTGTATTTTTCTCTTACTGTTTTGTATACTAAATCTTCCTTGTCGTCTCTTTGAATAGGTCTGTTGGTAGGAATCACAACTACGTCTAATTCGTAGATGTCCCAGAATTCGCCAGCTTCTGTTTCGGCAGTACCTGTCATACCCGAAAGCTTGTTGTACATTCGGAAGTAATTCTGCAAAGTGATAGTCGCAAATGTTTGAGTTGCTGCTTCTACTTTTACGTTTTCTTTAGCTTCTATTGCCTGGTGTAGTCCGTTAGAATACCTTCGACCATCCATGATTCGGCCGGTTTGTTCGTCAACAATTTTTACTTTATTGTCCATTAACACATATTCCACATCTTTTTCAAAAAGGGTGTATGCTTTCAAAAGTTGACTAACCGTATGAATTCTTTCACTTTTAATGGAGTAGTCTCTCATTAATTCGTCTTTAGCTACTAGCATTTCCTTTTCAGCCATTGTTGACTTTTCAAGATCTGCTATTTCAGCTCCAACATCTGGCATGATAAAGAAAGAAGAGTCTCCAGAATCAGATGTGATAAGGTCAATACCTTTGTCTGTTAACTCAATAGAATTGTGTTGTTCGTCTATAACAAAGTATAGGTCGTTATCTACTTTGTGCATTTCCTTACTTTGGTCTTGCATGTAGAAATTCTCTGTTTTTTGCAGTAAAGATCTTATTCCGTCTTCACTTAAAAACTTGATAAGAGCCTTGTTTTTTGGAAGACCTCTATAAGCTTTAAGAAGATTAAAACCTCCTTCTTTATCTTCTCCTTCTTTTATAAGTTTTTTAGAGTCTGCTAATACGGTAGTTATATATTTTTTCTGAATATTAACTAGACTTTCAATTTTGTGTTTTAACTCATTATATTCGTGGATATCTCCAGACGGAGTGGGTCCAGAAATAATAAGTGGTGTTCTGGCATCATCAATTAAAACAGAATCTACTTCATCAACAATAGCATAATTATGAGGGCGTTGCACTAAGTCAATAGGTCTTCGTGCCATATTATCTCTCAAGTAGTCAAAGCCAAATTCGTTGTTTGTTCCGTAAGTTATATCTGCTAAATATGCTTCTCTTCTCTCTTCAGAGCTAGGTTGGTGTTTGTCTATGCAGTCTATGGATAGTCCGTGGAATTGGTATAATGGGCCCATCCACTCGGCATCTCTTTTAGCTAAGTAATCATTCACAGTAACTAAATGCACTCCTTTTCCTGGTAAAGCATTAAGGTATACTGGTAGGGTAGCAGATAGTGTTTTACCTTCTCCAGTTTGCATTTCCGAAATTCGTCCTTTATGAAGTGCATAACCACCAATAAGCTGAACGTCATAGTGAACCATTTCCCACTTTATTTCGTTTCCAGCGGCAATCCATTTATTGTCGAATATAGCCTTGTCTCCTTTTATGGTAACATTAGAATATCGAGAAGCTAAGTCTTTGTCGAATTCATTAGCTGTCACTTCAATTGGACCGCTATTAAATCTACTAGCAGTTTCTTTAACTACAGAAAAAGCTTCAGCTAAGATAGTTTCTAAAATCTCTTCGGTAGTCGTAACAATTTTAACTTCAAGTTCGTCTATATTAGAGAATACACCTTCTTTCTCAGAAGGACTTAAAGTATCGTTTTTTGTGCTAGCTTTTAGCTCTTCTATTTCTTTATAGATAGAAGCAGTGCCTTCTTTTATTATAGATTTAAATTCAGCAGTTTTAGATCTTAACTCATCATTAGAAAGAGCTTGTACGGAAGGATATACTTCTTTGATTTTATTGATCGTAGGAGTAATTTCTTTTAAGTCCTTATCGTACTTATTTCCAAATATTTTTTTAGTAAAATCAAATAATCCCATAGGAGAAGTAAATTTATTGAAATTGATTACACAAATTTAGTTTTTTAAGAGGAAAATGGCTTTAATAAATAAAGAAAAAAAGCCGCGTTAGCGACTTTTTTAAAACTTAATATTCTTCTTCATTAAAGAAAAAGTCGTCTTTATCCGGATAATCAGGCCATATATCTTCTATAGAGTCAAACATTTCACCATCATCCTCTAATTCTTGAAGGTTTTCAACCACTTCCATTGGTGCTCCAGAACGAATAGCAAAATCAATTAACTCATCTTTGTTTGCTGGCCATGGGGCATCTTCTAGTTTTGAAGCTAATTCTAATGTCCAATACATAATTTATAATTTTTGCAAAAGTAATTTTTTTTATGAGAACAGCAAGCCTTTATATTTTAGGTTGCCAAGGAATTTCTTTAGAATCGGTAAGTTTTGTAATGAATCTGCTCAAAACAAATAAATAATCCGATAAACGATTTAGGTACTTTAATATCAATTCGAATTGTACTGTTTCTTCTGGTAATAGTGTTGTTACTCTTTCTGCTCTTCGGCAGATACATCTAGCAATATGGCAAAAAGAAACAAAGGGGTGACCTCCAGGAAGCACAAATGATTTCATGTCTTCCAGTTCTTCGTTCATCTCATCCATTTTTTGTTCTAGAATGGTCACGTCCGACTCGTTTAGGTTTGGTAATTTTATTTTAGAGTCCGGATTTTCTAATGCTAATAACGAACCAACTGTAAATAAACGATCCTGAATAATTAATAGCATTTCGATAGATTTTTGATCGATGTCTTGATCTCTCAACAATCCTATGTAAGAGTTTAATTCGTCAACTGTTCCGTAAGCTTCGATTCTTAAATGGCTTTTGCTTACTCTTTTTCCTCCGAGTAATTGTGTTGTGCCAGAATCTCCTTTCTTAGTGTATATTTTCATCTTAATTTTTATTTAAAATATCACTTTCAATACTACCATCTTTAAGCCTTACAATTCGGTGAGCATGAAGAGCTATGTCTTCTTCGTGAGTTACTAAAACTACTGTATTTCCGTTATCGTGTATGTCTTGAAAAAGTTTCATTATCTCAACCGAAGTAGCAGAGTCTAGGTTTCCTGTCGGTTCGTCAGCTAAAATAATAGATGGATTGTTTACTAAGGCTCTTGCTATCGCAACTCTTTGTCTTTGACCTCCTGAAAGTTCGTTTGGTCTATGGTTCATCCTATCTGCTAAAGAAACCTTGTGTAGGGCATCTGTAGCCATTGCAATGCGTTTATCTTTTGTTATGCCAGAATATACTAATGGAAGCATTACGTTTTCTAAAGCGGTTGATCTTGGCAATAAATTAAAAGTTTGAAAAACAAATCCTATTTCTTTGTTGCGAATACTTGCTAGACTGTCGTCATCAAGATCGCTTACTCTTTTATTATTTAAAGTGTAAGCCCCTTCAGTAGGAGTGTCTAAACAACCTAATATATTCATTAGAGTTGATTTTCCTGAGCCTGATTGACCCATTAGCGCTACGAATTCGTTTTTGTTGATAGTTAAATCTATAGATTTTAAAGCTTTGATTAGTTCTGTTCCAACCTTGAAATGACGGGCTATATTCTGAATTTCAATTATAGGATTACTCATATCTCAAAGTTAGTTAATAGCGAATTATAAAATGTTCTTTCTTTTGATTGGGGTTAAGAAAAACAATTCCTACAAAAAATAAGTCAATAGAAACAAATACTTTCTCATGGTTTTTGATGTATTTCCATGCATTTTCCATGCCTTCCGACCAATGAATATCATCAAATATTAGAACGCTATTTTCGTCACAGTATTTAAGACATTCCTCAAAGTATTTTATTGTTGGTTCTTGCTGATGATTGCCGTCTAAGAAACCAAAGTCCAAGGTTTTTATTTTTTCAAGAGTAGGGGTAAGGGTTTCTTTAAAATCTCCAACTACAATTTCTACATTATTTATTTGTAAAGAGTCAATATTTTCTCTAGCTTTTTGTGCGGTGTTTGGGCACCCTTCTAGTGTGTAAACTTTTTGGCTTTCAGATAGTGCTAAATAACTAGCGCTAATTCCTAAAGAAGTTCCTAATTCTAAGCTATTTTTTGGTTGCAAGTAATTACAAAGACGGAATAAAAGCTGTCCGTATTTTTGTGATTTTGCCGAATTTTTAGCAATATCTTTTATTTTTCTTGTCTTTAAGTGGTTTATGTTTGAGCCAGCTCCAAGATCAGTAATGTTAATGGTGTTATTGTCTTTGCATAATTGGCTTCGTAAGGCTTCTACTTTAGTAACTAAATTAGAAGATTCTTTACTGTTTATAACATCAGTTGTAAGTTTGTATACAAATGGGGAGTGTATGCTATACTTTGTTTTAGAACGCAGTAAATAATTAAGATATTTCCATGCTATTATTAGAGACTTCATTTAGCGAAAATAGGAAAATGAGATGTATAATTTAGTTTAAA
>JABAYQ010000051.1:0-5510 GCA_018608925.1 Cryomorphaceae bacterium
TTAGTAAATTTTAGTCTCCCTTACGACAGAGAAATTACTCACGGAGATTTATATGTATTTGGGCACATATCGGACTACGATTTTTTACCAAGCCACAAAATGATCTTTAACCAAGAAACAAAAAGATACCAAAGCAGTATCTATTTAAAACAAGGATATTATAATTACGAATACATTTTAAAAAAAGACGATGGCGAAAGTATTAATCGTTTTATAGAAGGTACTCACTACGAAACCATTAACGACTATTTTATCTATATTTATTACCGCCCATTAGGAACTGATTACGATCAACTACTGGGTTATCAAAAACTGAGCTCTAAAGGATTGTTTTAATCTTATAAAGCTTTAAATTTGCACAACTTTTAACTAAAAAATCGATTATGTCTAAAGGAATTTATAACGTACCAGTTGCTAGCAACGAACCGGTAAAATCTTATGAGCCAGGAAGCCCAGAATTAGAGGAGCTAATGAGCACTTATAAAAGTATGAAAAACAGCACTATAGACGTGCCCTTATATATCGGAAGCGAACAAATTACTTGCGACCAAACAATAAACATGACCTCTCCTCATGATCACCAACACGTATTGGGTAAAGCTAGTGTAGGAAATCAGGATCATGTACGTGCTGCTATAAAATCTGCTTTAGATGCCAAACAAGCTTGGGCAGATATGCCATGGAACCAAAGAGTTGCTATTTTCTTAAAAGCTGCAGAGTTGTTAACCGGTCCTTTCAGAGCTAGAGTTAATGCTGCAACAATGCTTGCTCAGTCTAAAAATGTATTTCAAGCAGAAATAGATGCAGCTTGCGAATTAATCGACTTTTTTAAATTTAACGCAGAATACGTTACTCAAATATATGGTGAGCAACCAGAATCTTTGCCTGGAATGTGGAACCGATTAGAGCACCGCCCTTTAGAAGGTTTTGTATTTGCGATAACTCCATTTAACTTTACCTCTATTTGTGCTAACCTTTGTGCTGCGCCTGCAATGATGGGTAATGTGGTAGTTTGGAAACCAGCTCCTGCTCAATTATACTCTGCAAAAGTAATTATGGAATTGTTCCAAGCTGCTGGCTTACCAGACGGAGTAATCAACATGATTAATGTAGATGGTCCTCAAACGGGTGATGTAGTATTTAATCACCCTGACTTTGCTGGTCTTCACTTTACAGGTTCTACCGG
Organism: Cryomorphaceae bacterium; assembly: GCA_018608925.1. Lineage (GTDB taxonomy): Bacteria > Bacteroidota > Bacteroidia > Flavobacteriales > UBA7312 > JABAYQ01. Next base: position 1,187 of record JABAYQ010000051.1, read on the forward strand.
AGTTTTCCGTCACCTTTGGAAAACAATAGGAAACAATATCGAAAAATATAGAAGCTACCCAAGAATAGTTGGAGAAACTGGTGGAAAAGATTTTATCGTAGCACACCACTCTTCTGTTGCTAGCGAAGTAGCTACCGGAATAACTAGAGGAGCTTTCGAATACCAAGGACAAAAATGTTCGGCTGCATCAAGAGCCTACGTTCCTTCAAATTTATGGCCTCAAATTAAGGCTCAAGTTGTGGAAGACGTAAAATCATTTAAAATGGGAAGCCCGGAAGATCCTTCGAATTACATAAACGCTGTAATTAGCGAACAATCTTTTGATAAAATCGCAAGCTTTATCGAATACGCTAAAGGACAAGACGACGCCGAAATTATTGTAGGAGGAAAGTATGACAAATCAGTAGGTTACTTTATCGAGCCAACGGTTATTGTAACTACCAATCCTAAATTCAGAACTATGTGCGAAGAAATATTCGGACCTGTAATGACTATCTATGTATACGAACCAAAAGATTGGGTTCAAACATTAGAACTAGTTGACCAGACAAGCGAATACGCGCTAACGGGAGCTATATTCTCTGTTGATAGATATGCTATCGAACAAGCGAGTAAAGCACTAGAAAATGCGGCTGGTAACTTCTACATTAACGACAAACCAACTGGTGCAGTTGTAGGACAACAACCGTTTGGAGGCGCTAGAGGATCTGGAACCAACGATAAAGCTGGTTCTATTCTAAACCTACAAAGATGGGTTTCACCAAGAACAATAAAAGAAACTTTTGTTCCTGCTACAGACTACAAATATCCGTTTTTAGGATAATTTATCCAGCCCTTTCCAATTGGAAAGGGCTTTTTTTTAAATTTGTTTTATGGAAAAGTTAAAGCAATTATACCATCAATTACCAAATTACATTAAAAACAGATATGTTATTCTAACTGTTTTGCTAGTGGTATGGGTAGCATTTTTTGATTCCCATAATTGGATTAGACAATACAAACTGAAAGCCGAAAAAGAAAGCTTGAAAGAGGAAATGTTGTTTTACAAATCGGAAATACAAAAAGACAGTACTGCTCTATTTAATCTTAACAACAATCCCGAAACACAAGAAAAGTTTGCTAGAGAGAAATATAATATGAAAAAAGATAACGAAGATGTTATCATAATTATAGAATCGGATGAGTGATTTTTATTCTGAATTTGAATCGTACAGCAGTCTTCAATGGAAAGAAAAAATAGAGGCTGATTTAAAAACTAAAAAAATAGAAGATATTTCTTCCAATTTTGAAGGAATCGAGGTATCCCCTTTCTACCACAAAGACCAATCGATAAATTCTTCTTTAGTAAGCTATAATCCCGATTGGGAAATCGTGCAATTAATTGACGGCACTGATCCTAAAAAGGCAAATAAAAAAGCTTTATTGGCTTTGAATAGCGGAGCCACCGCTCTTTGCATAAGCAATGCCAATAAGCTAGATCTTCTTTTTAAAGATATTTTAATTCAATATATCCGTATTGATTTTAAAGATAGTGATCCTTCTATTGTTAGAGAATTTGAACAATTAGTAGAAAAAAGACAATTAAACAATCAAGAAATTAAAGGAGCTTTTCACGGTAAAAGTGAAGGAAACGCCTTAGCTAATTTCTACTACACTTCTTTTCTAAACAAAAAAGAATCGGTTAAAGAACAAATAAGCGACTCTTTAGATTTTGCCAGCAAACACTCTAAAAGCCAGTTTATTTTTGAGATAGAATCGAACTATTTTTTAGAAATAGCAAAACTAAGGGCTTTTAGAAAAATATACTTTAGCCTTTACGGAGTTCAGCCCTACATTTTGGCTGTTTCTAGTTCTAAAAACAAAAAACAAGAATTAGGATACAACAATTTATTAAAAACCAGCACCGAATCTTTATCGGCTGTTTTCGGAACTTGCGATTCTTTGCTAATTCTTCCGTACAATTATACTTATGAGAGTAATAATGATTTCTCTGACAGACTAGCTAGAAACCAACAAATACTTCTTAAAGAAGAAAGTTACCTTAACAAAGTAGCCGACCCTAGTGCAGGTAGTTATTTTATTGAGCACCTAACCGATTCTTTAGTTAAACAATTTAGTTTAGGAAGCTATCAAATACATCAAGAAGTAAAGCGTGAAAGCTGGAAAACGCCAGAGTCGATTTCTATACAGAATTATTACGACAAAGAAGACAACAAAAAAGTAGAGCACCTAGATTTTATTGCTGGCCTCCCTCCTTTCTTAAGAGGTCCTTACTCTAGTATGTATGCAGTAAGGCCTTGGACAATTCGTCAATACGCTGGTTTTTCTACAGCAGAAGAGTCCAATGCTTTTTACAGAAGAAATTTAGCCGCAGGACAAAAAGGACTATCCGTAGCTTTCGATCTTGCTACTCATAGAGGATATGATTCTGACCACCAAAGAGTAGTTGGTGATGTAGGAAAAGCAGGAGTTGCCATAGACTCTATAAAAGACATGGATATTTTGTTTAATGAAATTCCTTTAGACAAAATGTCGGTTTCCATGACTATGAATGGAGCGGTATTGCCCATTATGGCTTTTTATATTGTAGCTGCAAAAAAACAAGGAGTAGATTTAAAAGACTTGTCAGGAACAATTCAGAACGATATTCTGAAGGAGTTTATGGTAAGAAATACTTATATCTATCCTCCCAAGTATTCGATGCGAATTATATCGGACATTTTCAGGTTTACATCTAGTAATATGCCGAAATTTAATAGTATTAGCATTTCGGGATACCACATGCAAGAAGCTGGCGCAAGTGCTGATATAGAACTTGCCTATACTCTTGCTGACGGACTAGAATATATTCGTACGGGCTTAAAAGCTGGTATGGATATTGACGAATTCGCTCCTAGACTTTCTTTCTTCTGGGGAATTGGCATGAACCATTTCATGGAAATTGCAAAGATGAGAGCTGCACGAATGCTATGGGCCAAACTAGTAAAACAGTTTGATCCTAAAAATCCGAAATCTCTAGCACTTAGAACTCATTGCCAAACTAGTGGATGGAGTTTAACAGAACAAGATCCGTTCAACAACGTAAGTAGAACAAGCGTGGAAGCTATGGCTGCCGTTATGGGTGGAACACAATCGTTACACACCAACGCTCTAGATGAAGCAATAGCATTGCCGACTGATTTTTCAGCTAAAATTGCTAGAGACACCCAAATACATTTGCAAAAAGAAATAAGCATCTGCCAAAGTGTTGACCCTTGGGGAGGCTCTTATTACGTTGAAAAATTGACTCATGATATTGCCCAAAAAGCATGGACTCATATTCAAGAAGTTGAAAAATTAGGTGGAATGGCTAAAGCCATAGAAACTGGTCTACCTAAAATGAAAATTGAAGAAGCAGCAGCTAAAAAACAAGCTAGAATAGACAGTAAAAAAGATACTATAGTTGCAGTAAATGCTTACAAATTAGAAAAAGAAGATCAGGACATCGAAATTTTAGAAGTGGATAATACTTCGGTACTTAACGCTCAACTAAAGCGACTAAAAGTGCTTAAAGAAAATAGAGATGAAAGTAAAGTAAAAGAATCTCTTTTAGCGATTACAGAAGCTTGTAAAAACGAAACTGGCAATCTTTTAGAATTAGCAATTACTGCTGCAGAAAACGAGGCTACACTTGGAGAAATATCCGATGCTTGCGAAGAAATATTCGGGAGATATAAAGCACAAAACCGATCAATATCTGGCGTATACAAAATGGAAATAGAAAACAACCAACTTTTCATAGACACCCAAAAATTAGCAGACAAATTTTCTTTACTTGAAGGAAGGAGACCACGTATTATGATTGCTAAAATGGGCCAAGACGGACACGATAGAGGAGCAAAAGTAGTTGCTACTTCTTTTGCCGATTTAGGATTTGATGTTGATATGGGACCGCTCTTTCAAACTCCAATGGAAGCTGCAAAACAGGCTATCGAAAACGATGTTCATATTTTAGGAATATCGTCTTTAGCAGCCGGACACAAAACCTTAGTACCCACCGTAATTGAAGAATTAAAAAAATTAGGTAGACCAGATATTTTAGTAATTGCAGGCGGGGTTATACCTCAACAAGATTATGACTTCTTATTCAAATGTGGAGTAAGTGGTATATTCGGACCAGGAACAGTTATTGCTCAAGCTGCTACTAATATTTTAGAGCAATTAATAAAAAACGTAAAGTGAATATAGAAGCTATAATATCTTCTTTGATTGAGGGTGACAGAACATCTCTGGCAAGAGCAATAACCTTGGTAGAGAGTAATCTGGAAAAGCACCAGCTTATGGC
>JABAYQ010000051.1:5520-9296 GCA_018608925.1 Cryomorphaceae bacterium
AAAACTGGTAAATCTATCCGTATAGCGGTAACAGGTGTGCCGGGTGTTGGTAAAAGTACTTTTATAGAATCTTTCGGAAAATTTCTTACCAAAAAAGGAAAGAAAGTTGCGGTTTTAGCAATCGATCCTAGTAGTGAAAAAACAGGTGGAAGTATTTTAGGAGACAAAACCAGAATGAACGACTTAGCCATTGATGACTTAGCATTTATTCGCCCGTCCCCTAGCGCAGGAACTCTTGGAGGTGTCGCACGAAAAACAAGAGAAACCATCCTACTTTGTGAAGCTGCTGGCTATGAGATCATTTTAATTGAAACAGTTGGTGTAGGTCAATCGGAAACATTGGTTCATTCAATGGTAGATTTTTTCTTATTACTTCTATTGGCAGGAGCTGGAGACGAACTCCAAGGAATCAAAAGAGGAATAATGGAAATGGGCGACTGCATTCTTATTAATAAAGCAGATGGCGACAATCAACTAGCAGCAAAAAAGGCAAAGCAGCAATTTAAAAACGCACTTCATATGTTTCCAGCATCCGATAGTGGGTGGATTCCTAAGATAGAGACATTATCGGCCATAGAGCATACTAATATTGATTGGCTTTGGGATACTATTTGTGAGTTTGAGCAATGGCACAAACAAAGAGGATTATTCGATACCAAAAGAAACCAGCAAAATCAATTTTGGTTCCATCAATTAATTAAAGACAAGATTTTAGATACATTTTATCAAACCAATAAGTCCGAAATAGAGCAGTTAGAAAAAGATATTGAGCAAGGGAAAATTACGGCTTCCAAAGCACTTCAAAAAATAGTGAAGTGAGAAAAGGTATTTTGTATATGCTGGGTTCTACCCTAGCTTTTGCTTGCATGCAAATTTGCGTGAAGTATTTACCTCATATTCCTGCAACAGAATTAATATTATTTAGATCGATAATTTCGCTGATAATTAGCGTATCTATTTTATACAAACTCAAAATTCCAGTACTAGGAAATAACCGAAAAATATTACTATTAAGAGGAGCTTTCGGAACTACAGCTCTATTAATGTTTTTCTATACTATTCAGAACATACCTTTAGCTAGTGCGGTAACCATTCAGTACCTCTCTCCTATTTTTACGGTAGTGTTTGCTTCTATTTTCTTGAAAGAAAAAATGAAGAAAAAACAATGGCTGTTTTTTGCTATTTCTTTTTTAGGCGTTGCATTAATGAAAGGATTTGACAATCGAATTTCTCTATCTTTTATGGCATTAGGAATTGTATCCGCTATTTTTTCTGGATTGGCTTACACCTGTATTCGAAAACTTAAGGAAAGCGAACACCCTCTTGTAGTAGTGGTATATTTCCCACTAGTATCCATACCAATTATGCTAGTGTTAAGTCTATTTAATTGGGTGAATCCTGAAAAAGGTGATTGGATATATATAATTCTGATGGGAATTTTTACTCAAATCGCTCAGGTCTTAATGACTAAAGGAATTCAGTCTGGGGTTACCAACAAGATGATAAGCCTTAAATACATCGGCAGTATTTACGCATTAGCCATAGGTTATATTTTATTCGGAGAATCTTACCAAATAATGAGCCTATTAGGAATCGTTTTAGTTATTTTGGGTGTAGTGCTTAATTTATGGAAGAAGAAGGCATAATCTTAGCCACATATTGCTCAAGATCTTCTAAAGTTAAAGAACCATTGTGCTTGTCTACCAACTTACCATCTTTGTCGTAAAAATAAGAAGTAGGCCATGTGTTTACTCCATAATCTTCAAACGACTTGGAGCTTAATACAAAGTCAAAATCAAAAGAGTTTTTATAAGGCAATATCTTAGCAGGGTTTTCTTCGGAAATAAGAAGAAAAACAAGCTCACCTCCATATTGGCGATTAATCTTTTCAAAGTTTGGCAATTCTTTAATGCAAGGGCCGCACCAAGTAGCCCAAAAATTAACAACCAAAGGTTTGCCAACATATTGCTTAATATCAATAAAGTCTCCATCTAGAGTTACTATCTCAATTTCGTTTAATTTAAGATTTGGCTTTCTTATGTATTTAAAATAATAATAAGCAAACCCAACTATAAATAGGATGAGTAATAGTTTAGAAAATAAGTTCATGATGGCTTTAAGTTTTTATTAATTGGCTGTTATTTCAAATTCTGTTCTTCTATTATTTGCTTTTCCTTCTTTAGTATCGTTGCTATCCACAGGTCTTTGAGAACCATATCCTATAGCTGTAATTCGTGATCCGTCTACACTTCTACTTACTAAGTACCCACGTACTGCTTCCGCCCTTCTTTGCGATAGTTTCTGGTTAGAAGCTACACTTCCTACATTATCGGTATGACCAGAGAGTTCTATCTTAAGACTTGGAACATCATTCATTAGCTGTATAAGGCGATCTAACTCAGGATAAGAGTCTAACTTAACCTCAGCTCTTCCAGTATCAAAAAAGACGTTTCTTAGAGCAATTTTACTTCCTATATCAATGTTTTTCAACTCAATATCTTTGTTAATCATGTTATAAGATGATCCTTCTGGTAAGTTGAAGTTTTCCGAGTGAAACAAATAACCATCCGCTTCTACAGAAATACCATAGTTTAATCCTGATGGTAAAGACAATAAAAACTTACCAGTAGCACTGTTAGAACGCATAACCGCATATTCATCACCGGTCTTGTTATCAAATATTTTTATTACTGCTTCTACAGGATTCTGTAGAAGTCCGTCTAGAATTCTTCCTTTAAATACGGTTAAACTATTGCTAGCATCAACCTCAACTGTTTCAGGAATATAATTGTCTTCTATAGGAGAAGCTATACTGGCAATTAAATTATCTTCGGTAGTTACAAAAGGCAATTTATCCTCGCCCCAAAATGTTGCTTTATAAATATCCATTCCACCCATTCCATTACTTCTATTAGAAGAAAAATAAGCAAATTTTCCGCTTGCAGAAATAGTAAAATACAATTCGTCATAGGCGGTATTAATAGGATAACCTAAATTAATTGGAGGTCCCCATGCTTCTCTTTCGTCTTTATGGGTAACGAATATATCGTAACCACCTATTGAGCTATGGCCTTGCGAACTAAAATACATGGTGTTACCATCGGCAGTAATATAAACCGACCCTTCCTGAAAACCTGAATTCACATACTGACCAGCACTTTGGCCTTTACCCCAAAACTTTTCTTGTGGATCTTTTTTACCACTAAAAAATATGTTCTTATCTCCTCCATACCCTCCGTCAGTTACATAATAAACCTTAATATCTTCTGGGTCATAAGAAGCGAAAGTTTCGTTGAATTCGGTATTAACAATTTTAGACATTTTAATTTTTGGCTCCGACCATTTTGTTCCTTCTAATTTAGATTGGAAAATATCGGTCTGACCATCTATATCTTTAAACAATAAAATTCGCTGGCCATCATAAGCCAAACCACTAGCAATATCGTCTACATCAGAGTTAAGCTCTCGAATAGGATTTACTCCTACCCATTTTCTTTTTTGTTTTGCCGACTTATAAATATCCATATTTCCAGCTCTATCGCTAGAAATAATAATTTCAGAAGCATCGGCATTTATACAAGGAGAGATGTCATCTAATTCCGAATTTAAGGACTTAACGTTATCAACCCAAACCCTTCTTTCTACTGCAAAAATTTCGGCACCACTCTTACATTCCTTAATGTGCTTTCTGTTAAGCTTTTTATAAATTTCTAATTCCTTATCATCTGCTAATGATCCGTACTTTAAAAAGAAATCTATTCCAGCTTCAAAATCCT
>JABAYQ010000012.1 GCA_018608925.1 Cryomorphaceae bacterium
TCATCAAATACTTTGGAATTTAATTGAAAGCAATTGTTACATATATCTTTCTTTTTGGAACTTTAACTTCTTTAGCTCAAAGTCCTTTAAAAGAAATAAAATCTCCTCACACAGCATCTATCCTATCTGCTGTTCTTCCTGGTGCCGGACAGTTTTATAATGAAAAGTATTGGAAAATCCCTATCGTTTATGGCGCCATGGGAGCTGCGCTATACTTCGCTAACGACAATAATAAAAACTACATAAATTATAAAAGCGCTTTAGAAAGCAGAAATAATGGACAAATAGATCAATACAATGATATCTACTCAGACACACAACTACTAACTATTATTGACTTTTACCAAAGAAACAGAGACATTTCTTACATTCTTTTAGCGGCGGCATACGTGCTTAACATTGTTGACGCAAGTGTTGATGCCCATCTTTTTGATTTTGATATAAACGAGAATTTAAGTGTTAGGGCACAGCCTAGCATAACAAACAACTTTAACAGGCTGCAACCAGTTATTTCTTTTCAAATAAATTTATAGACTTACAATAATGAATATAGCAATTATAGGATATGGGAAAATGGGCAAAGCGGTTGAAACTATTGCTCTAGAAAGAGGACATACCATAGGACTAAAAGTAATTAATGATCGTTCGGAAATAGACTATTCTGAAATAGATGTAGCCATTGATTTCAGCACTCCAAACTCTGCTCCTAAACTCATTAAAGAATCTTTAGAAAATGGAGTGCCGACCGTTTCGGGAACGACAGGATGGCTAGAAAAGATGTCTGAAATAGAAAATGTATGTTTAAAAAATAATACAGCATTTCTATACTCCTCAAATTTTAGCGTAGGAATGAATTTATTTTTCGAACTAAATAAGCAATTAAATAGTTTAATTTGTAATCACAAACAATACCAAGCTAGTATGACGGAAATACACCACACACACAAACTAGACGCACCAAGTGGAACCGCCTTAAGCTTAAAAGAAGATATTGAGAGTAATTTAGAAATTGAAAGCATTAGAGAGGGAGAAATTCCCGGAACACATATAATTAATTACAATTCAAACATTGATTCAATTCAAATAAAACACGAAGCACACAATAGAAATGGATTTGCTTTTGGAGCCGTTCTGGCAGCAGAATGGATAACAAATAAAAAGGGTGTATTTGAAATGAGTGATGTATTAAATTTAAAAAAATGAAAAAATTAAAAGAACTTTTAGGAGAATCATTTAAAGTCGTAGCCTTTATCTTTTTCACTATACTATGGTCAACATTTGTTTACCTAATAGAAGGCGAATGGCTATACTTTATTCCGCTAATAGTTGGAGATATCCTGTTTTGGGAAACTCTAAACTGGAAGTTTTGGAAGAGAAGAAAAAAAGAAAAGAAAGTTAAAAGTGGTCCAAGAAGCTGGTTTGACGCGGTTCTCTTTGCAGTAATTGCCGCAACAATTCTTAGAACTTTTCTTATTGAAGCATACACAATTCCAACTTCATCAATGGAGAAATCTCTTTTAATTGGAGACTTTTTATTTGTTAGCAAAGTAAGCTACGGACCAAGAGTTCCTAATACGCCATTAGCATTTCCTTTAGTTCACCACACCCTTCCAGGAACAAAAAACACCCCTGCTTTTTCAGATGCTATTCAACTAGATTATCATAGAATGAAAGGCTTTGGACAAATAGAAAGAAACGATTGTGTAGTATTTAACTACCCTGCCGATGACTTCGAACACCCAGAAAGACCAGTAGATAAAAAAGAAAATTATATCAAAAGATGTGTTGGAATTCCGGGAGACATCCTTGAAATTAAAAACACCGATCTTTATGTCAACGGAAAACCTCAAGAGATAACTGAAAAAATGAAAAATCAGTTTAGATACTTTGTAAAAACTAATGGAAATAGTTTTAGTCAAAAAACGCTTTCTAAATATGACATCTATGAAGGAAAAACACTTGCCAACCAAGGAGAATACGAACTTATATTGAGCGATGAAAATCAAAAATCTTTTTCAAAATTTACCTACATAGAAAAAGTAGAGAAAGTAATAGAACAAGCAGGAATTAAAAGAGACAAACAAATATTCCCTAAATCGGATGCTTATAATTGGAATGTTGACAATTTCGGACCACTAACTGTACCAGCAAAAGGAACCTCCGTAGAACTGAATTTTGATAACATTTTTATCTATAAAAGAATTATTGAAGTATATGAAAAAAACTCATTAGAAATAAAAGAAGATGGCATATACATTAATGGTGAAATTGCAAATTCGTACACCTTTAACATGAATTATTATTGGATGATGGGTGACAACAGACACAACTCCTTAGACTCAAGATACTGGGGATTTGTACCTGAAGACCATGTTGTTGGTAAAGCTTTGTTTATTTGGATGAGCTGGGATAAAAACGCAAAAGGAATTAATAAAATTCGTTGGAACAGACTATTTAATGCAATCCACTAACCTAATTCCTACAGCATACTTTGGTCCTATAAAACACCAATCTATCATCGCTCAATCGGACTGTATTATTGAAAAAAATGAATTTTTCATAAAACAAAGTTTAAGAACAAGGTGCGATATAAATGGGGCTAATGGAATCATTACTTTAAAAGTTCCTCGTTACAGGAAAAATAGTAGTAAAACACCCATTAAGGATATCAAAATTAATTATGATCACCCTTGGCAAAAAGAACATTGGAAAAGTATTAAGAGCGCATACCAAAGTTCTCCTTTTTTCGAATACTATTGTGATGAATTGATTCCGTTTTTTGAAACTAAATATTCATTTTTAATTGATTTGAATATGGAAACTCAAGAGAAGTTGATAGAAATAATTGGTCTTGAAAACAGATTAAGCACTAGCGATGATTTCAAGCCATACAGCGATAATGATTGGAGAAAGTCTTCTTTCATCAGTTCCAATAATATTACAAAATACGAGCAGGTTTTTAGCTCCAACAATAAATTTGTTCCAGATTTAAGTATCTTAGATTTGCTTTTTAATTTAGGACCCGAGACCGATCAATTCTTAAAAAATACTGACATAAGCATCAAATTATGAATTTAGAATTCAACAAAAACGAAGACCAAATGAAGCTATTGATATCAGAAATGAATCAAAAGCTTCAAAAGATATATTTAGGTGGTGGAAAAGAAAAAATAGCTAAACAACACCAAAAAGGAAAACTAAGCGCTAGAGAAAGAATTGATTTTTTAATTGATAAAAATTCTGACTTTCTTGAAATTGGGGCATTTGTTGGAGATGGGATGTATAAAGAACATGGAGGCTGCCCCTCTGGAGGAGTTATTGTCGGAATTGGATATGTTCAAAAAAAGCAAGTAGTAATCGTTGCAAATGATGCAACAGTTAAAGCTGGAGCTTGGTTTCCAATAACTGCTAAGAAGAATCTTAGAGCACAAGAAATTGCCATGGAGAATAAGCTTCCTATCATTTACTTAGTAGATAGTGCAGGAGTCTATCTTCCACTTCAGGATGAGATTTTTCCTGACAAAGAACACTTTGGTAGAATTTTTAGAAATAATGCAATCATGTCTTCCATGGGGATTATACAAATATCCGCTGTAATGGGGTCTTGTGTAGCTGGTGGCGCTTATTTACCAATCATGAGTGATGAAGCGCTTATTGTCGACAAGACAGGCACCATTTTTCTGGCAGGAAGCTATCTTGTTAAAGCTGCTATTGGTGAAAATATAGATAACGAAACTTTAGGTGGAGCGACTTCTCAATGTGAAATCTCTGGAGTTACTGACTATAAATCTAAGGACGATAAAGATTGCCTAGAAAAGATTAGAAAAATTGTTGGTAAAATTGGAGCCTTTGATAAAGCAGGATTTAATAGAATAGAACCCTTACCACCAAAATTGGATCAAAAAGAATTACTTGGTATACTTTCCGTAAAAAACGACAAACCATACGACACTAGAGAAGTTATCAAAAGAATAGTAGATGACTCTGATTTAGACGAATATAAAGAAGATTATGGAAAATCTATTATCTGCGGATATGCTAGAATTGAAGGATGGGCTGTAGGAATAGTAGCTAACCAAAGAAAATTGGTTAAAAACAAAAAAGGGGAAATGCAGTTTGGCGGAGTCATTTACTCGGACTCAGCCGATAAAGCTAGTAGATTTATTGCTGTTTGCAATCAGAAAAAAATACCTTTAGTATTCTTGCAAGACGTAACAGGCTTTATGGTTGGTTCACGATCGGAACATGGTGGCATTATAAAAGATGGGGCAAAAATGGTAAATACTATGAGTAACTCTGTTGTTCCTAAATTTACTATTATAATGGGTAATTCGTACGGAGCAGGAAATTATGCTATGTGCGGCAAAGCATTTGACCCTAGGATTATTGTAGCATGGCCAACAGCTAGAATAGCGGTAATGGGCGGAGAACAAGCCTCAAAGGTTTTAGCTCAAATTGAAGCTTCTAGATCAAAAAATTCTACCCAAAAAATTGATCAAGAAAAAAACGATAAATTATTAAAGAAAATAAGTCAGAAATACGACGAGCAAACCTCACCTTATTATGCAGCATCAAGACTTTGGATTGATGCTATCATAGACCCACAAGAAACAAGAAAGGTTATTTCTATGGGTATTGAGGCTGCTAACCATGCACCAATTGAAAAAAAATATAATCCAGGAGTTCTACAAGCTTAAAGCTTTTAAGTAGTTAGCTTTTATTTATATTTGTCATCTAGAACAACATCAGAATGATCAACATAACACTTCCAGACGGAACGATTAAAGAAGTAGAAAAAGGAACATCTGCAATGGATGTAGCCAAAGAAATAAGCGAAGGCCTAGCCAGAAATGTTTTAGCCTGTGAGGTCAATGGAGAAGTTTGGGATGCAAACAGACCATTAAACACAGACTGCTCTTTAACCCTTCTAACTTGGCAAAACGCTAAAGGAAAAGAAACCATGTGGCATTCTTCAGCTCACCTAATGGCAGAAGCTTTAGAAGCAATTTATCCGAACATAAAGCTAGCTATCGGTCCTGCTATCGAAAATGGTTTCTATTACGATATTGATCTAGGAGAAGAGACTATTTCATCATCTGATTTTCCTAAAATAGAAAAGATGATGCTAGAGCTAGCGCGTCAAAAAAACGAATTTATTCGTAAAGAAATTTCTAAAAAAGAAGCTCAAAAATATTTTGAAGAAAAAAACGACGAATATAAATTAGAATTAATTGAAGGGCTTGAAGACGGAAACATTACCTTTTACTCACAAGGTCAATTTACAGACTTATGTAGAGGCCCACATATACCAAACACTTCATTTATAAAAGCAGCAAAACTTCTAAATATTGCAGGAGCATATTGGCGAGGAGATGAAAACAACAAACAATTAACTCGTATTTACGGAATAACATTCCCTAAACAAAAAGAGTTAACCGAATATTTAGAGTTATTAGAACAAGCTAAACTAAGAGATCACAGAAAACTAGGTAAGGAATTAGAGTTGTTTGCTTTTTCTCAAAAAGTTGGACAAGGTTTACCTCTGTGGTTACCAAAAGGAGCTGCATTGAGAGAACGACTAGAAAACTTTCTTAAAGTAGCACAAAAGAAAGCAGGATACGAACAAGTTATTACGCCACATATAGGTTCAAAAGAATTATACGTTTGTTCGGGTCACTATCAGAAATATGGAGCAGATTCGTTTCAGCCAATACAAACACCTGCTGAAGGAGAAGAGTTTTTACTCAAACCAATGAATTGTCCCCATCACTGTGAAATTTATAAAACAAAACCAAGATCATATAAAGATTTACCAATCCGATTTGCTGAATTCGGAACAGTATACCGATATGAGCAATCCGGCGAATTACACGGATTGTCGAGAGTTAGAGCTTTTACTCAAGATGATGCCCATATATTTTGTACTCAAGACCAAGTAAAAGAAGAATTTATAAAAGTAATAGACCTTGTACTATACATTTTCAAAACACTAAGCTTTGAAGATTTCACTGCTCAAATATCTTTAAGAGATAAAAATAAACCAGAAAAGTATATAGGAACAGATGAAAATTGGGATAAAGCTGAAAATGCCATTTTAGAAGCAACAAAAGAAAAAGACATCAAAACTATAATTGAGTACGGTGAAGCCGCGTTTTACGGACCAAAACTTGATTTCATGGTTAAAGACGCTCTAGGAAGAAGCTGGCAACTTGGAACAATTCAAGTCGACTACAATTTACCAGATCGTTTTGAACTAGAATATACCGGATCTGACAACAAACAACACAGACCAGTAATGATTCATAGAGCTCCTTTTGGTTCTATGGAAAGATTTATATCGGTATTATTAGAACATTGCGCTGGTAACTTCCCTCTGTGGCTGACTCCAGATCAAGTAATAATACTGCCAATTAGCGAAAAATTTCATGATTACGCCCAAAAGGTTTTAAATATCCTAAATAATTACGATATTCGCGGGCTTATTGACGAGAGGGCTGAAAAAGCTGGTCGCAAGATTAGAGACGCCGAAGTTAGTAAGACACCGTACATTATAATTGTAGGAGAAAGGGAGGAAAACGAAGAAAGCATTACAATTAGAAAGCACGGTGGACAAGATTTAGGAAGTATGAAAGTGAATGATTTCGTAAAGATAATAAACACTGAAATTAATAATTTAATAGGTTTTAATAATTAATATATAAGCTTATCGCAATAAGAAGAAGAAAAAGTAACCATGCAAGAAGAGGGCCTAAAGAACCTGAACATCGCATTAATAAACTAATTACAGCTTTAGAGGTTAGGTTAGTTGGATCAGAGACAGAACAAGGCGTATATCCCCTTGCTAAGGCTCTAGCTATGGCTAAAAGCAAGGAATTAGATCTTGTGGAAATTTCTCCTAAGGCTGCTCCTCCTGTTTGTAAAATTATTGATTATAAGAAATTTCTGTACGATCAAAAGATGCTACTAAGTTTTTAGAAGAAGGATCAAAAGTAAAAGCTTTTGTCTTTTTTAGAGGAAGAAGTATTGTTTTTAAAGATTCTGGGGAAATTTTATTATTAAAATTTGCTCAAGCACTCGAAAGTGTTGGTATAGTAGAACAAATGCCAAAACTAGAGGGTAAAAGAATGACTATGTTTATAGCGCCAAAAAAGAAAAAGTAAAATCAACTAAACTGCATACATCATGCCAAAAATGAAAACCAAATCAAGTGCAAAAAAACGTTTTAAACTAACGGGCACTGGTAAAATTAAAAGAAAGCACGCCTTTAAAAGTCACATTTTGACAAAAAAAGAGACTAAACAAAAGCGTAACTTAACTAAAACTGGACTAGTACATGAGTCGGATGTTAAAAACATCAAGCAACAATTGTGCCTCAGATAACAAATTATTATCATTAACCAGGTCACGAGCTTTAAGACCTTATTAAGGCGCTTTTGACCAAAAACTAATTAAATTATGCCAAGATCGGTAAACGCTGTCGCAGCCAAAGCTAGGAGAAAAAAAGTAATTGATGCTGCCAAAGGTTATTTTGGAAGAAGAAAAAATGTACATACTGTTGCTAAGAATGCAGTTGAGAAAGCAATGCAGTATGCATACATCGGAAGAAAACAAAAGAAAAGAAACTTTCGTTCTCTTTGGATCACTAGAATTAACGCTGGTGTTAGAGAACACGGAATGTCTTATTCAACTTTTATGGGTGCAATGTCTAAATCAGGTATTGTTTTAAACAGAAAAGTACTTGCTGATTTAGCAATGAACCATCCTGAAGCATTCAAAAAAGTTATCGAAATAGTAAAAAAATAAACTTTTTTGCAAATTAAATTAAAGTCCATCCATTCGGATGGACTTTTTTATTACCTTTGCGCCAAATTAAATTATTATAATATGAATACTGGAACAGTAAAATTTTTTAACGGAACCAAAGGTTACGGTTTTATTAAAGAGGACGAAACGGATAAGGAGTACTTTGTACACATCTCTGGAGTAATCGATGAAATTAGTGAAAATGACAAAGTTACATTTGACTTGGAGGAAGGCCGTAAAGGCTTGAATGCAACGAATGTAAGATTAGCATAATAAACTAACATTACAAAAAAAGCTCCTTTTTAAGGAGCTTTTTTTTTATCTAATTTTTGATAATTCAATCTTGGCCTCCCTAAAGTCAGGGTCAACCTCTAAGGCTTTCTTAAAATCATAAGCTGCTTTTTGAAACTCCCCCAAACCTTTAAAGCATAATCCCCTACTATAAAACGCCGTAGCGAATCCAGGATTAGCATAAATTACTTCTGAGAAGTAATTAGCACCATTAAGATATTCTTGCTGTAAAAGGGAGATGTAACCTAAATTATAGTAAGCATCAATAAACTTAGGATCAAATCGCAAGAGAGCTGAATAACATTTTTTAGCTTCTTCCAACTTAAAAATGTCCTGATAGTACTTCCCTTTATTATATAAAACTCTTGTAGAAGTCGAATCTACAAGTAATGCATTGTCAAAATAGAGCTCAGCAATACTGTCTCCTTTTAAGTCATATAAGAGACCTAAGACAAGATAAGCGTCTACATAATAAGGATCTTGCTCAACAGCAGTTTGAAATTGAGAAATAGCTTTTGTGGTATCACCAATCTTGCAATAGTTTAGGCCTTTGTAATAATAAGCTTCAGACATATACTTATCCATTTTCAGAACACTATTTATATCGGCCAATGATTCTTTATGTTTATTAACCATAAAGAATAGCTTATACCTTAGAGTAAGGTCTTTAGAGACATTCTTTAGGGTTACAATATCCTTTTCTAAAAGATACATTGCCTTCCTAAAATATTCCACCTTACCTTTCTGACCTAACTGAAAATAAAGATGTGATAAGTCACTTAAACTTTTATAGTTATTCGAATCTAGCTGATACAAAAACTCCATATCAAGCAAAGCGCCCTCTAAATTACCTTGAGCAAGAAAAAGGTTAGCTCTAGCATTTAACAATGAAGTGTCATTGGGAGAATCAAGCAAGCTTTTACTCAATAAAGAAACAGAAGATCTAAAATCAGTCGCTTGAACTTTTTCTTCTTG
>JABAYQ010000099.1 GCA_018608925.1 Cryomorphaceae bacterium
GCAATAGCACCTATCGCAAAACAATAAAAAGAGAAGTACTTTAGTTGGCTTTTCTTTACTAGACGAATCATCCATTTACAAGCAATTAGTCCAGTAATAAAGGCAGCAACGAATCCGGCAACTAACATTACTGTTTGGTCACCACTAGCTGTTAAATCTCCAGAGCCTAAGTCTTTTGCCATTTTGCCAAATATTAAAGGAACCACCATTAAGAAAGAAAAACGTGCAGCCTTATCTCTATCAATTCCTAATAAAACAGAAGTTGAAATGGTAGCGCCCGACCTTGATATTCCTGGTAATATTGCTATTGCTTGAGATAATCCTATGATTAGTGAGGATATGAAGCCTACTTTTTTGCCCGTTGTTTTAGCTCTGTCTGCTAAAAAAAGAAGAGAGCCAGTAACTAATAGCATAGCACCAACGAGTAAAATATTTCCGCTAAAAAGAGAATCAATTTCTTCTTCCCAAACTAGTCCTACAAAAACAGCGGGAACCATCGAAACGATAATTTTTAATGAGAAGTAAAACTCTTCATTTGGCTTAAATGTTTTGCAAAACTGAAAGATTCCATTAAATATTTGAAAGACTTCTTTTCTTAAAATAAATAGAGTGCTTAATGCTGTTGCAGCATGCAAAACAACTGTCATTATTAGACTTTCTTTCGCTAACGATTGATCGTCAAAAATGTGTTTTGCTAGTTCAAGGTGACCAGAGCTACTAACAGGAAGAAACTCGGTTAAGCCCTGAATAATACCTAATAAGATTGCATATAGAATGTTATGCATTTTTATCCTTATACAAAATAGCGACAACTTCTATTGCCATTCCTATAATAATAGAAATGATGGATAGAGTTATTCTGGTAGTACTAAATATTTCTGGATTAAAAACAGCAGGATCTTCCGATTTTCCGCCACTCATTAAAAAATATCCTAGAATAATGAACAAGACGCCCACAATCATTAGTTGATAATTTCTTTTTCCGAAGTTAAATTCCATAATTTTAATGATAAAGTTTTTCCTCTTTGATTTTTAAATATTTGTTAACGGAAAAGTGAGTAACGAACGTACTTATTAATATTCCGAAAACAAATAGCAGGCTAAAAATAATAATTACTGTTTGTAAGTCTTGTAGTTGAAGTAATTCTGGCATTTCTTTTTGTACTGCAAAAAGCGCCAACATCATTAGTAAAACACCTATAAGACCAGCAATTACGCCTTGCCTTAATCCTGTCATTACAAACGGTTTTCTTATGAAGCTATTTGTTGCGCCTACCAGCTTCATGGTTCTAATAATAAAACGCTTGGAGTAAACGGTGAGCCTTATGGTATTGTTAATTAGAGTAATAGAGACGATTAATAAAAGAGCGCAAAAACAAATTAGTATTAAATTAAGTTTGTTCATGTTTTGATTGATAGCGTCAATCAAGTCTTTTTGGTATTTTACTTCTTTTACTATTTCGTTTTTTAGAGCTTCTTGTCCTAAGGCTTCAATTGTTACACTTTCAGCATAAGCCGAATTCATAAATATATCTATAGTATTAGACAGTGGGTTGTGGCCTAAAAACTGCATAAAATCTTCGCCTAATTCTTTAGTTAAGGCCGAGGCAGCTTCTTCTTTACTAACGTAAGTTGTCATCTTAGTAACCGGATTTGCATCCAAATTCTTTTGAAACTGGAGAACGTCAACCGCTTTGGCATTGTCGTTAAGAATAACGGTAATTCCAATATTTTCTTTAATATATTTTGTTAATCTTTGAGAATTGACATAGATAAATGACATGCTTCCTAGCATCAACAAAACCATGGAAATGCTTAGTACAGTAGATAAGCTGGAAGTCCGTAATCGACGTTTTATATGTTTTTCTTGAGCTTGTTTCATTGCAGATGCTAATGTAAAAATTTTGTGCGTAAGTATAGCTTAATAATTAACTTTGCTACAAATTTGTTTTCAACGATGGTTTATCAATTTAAAAATATAGAAAGTAAGTGGAGAGATTACTGGAAATCTCATTCTACTTATAAGGAAAGTGAGGATAGCACTAAAGAAAAGTTCTATGTGCTAGATATGTTTCCTTACCCTTCAGGTGCAGGTTTACATGTCGGCCATCCTCTTGGGTATATTGCTTCGGATATATTTGCCCGCTACAAAAAACTAAATGGTTTTAATGTTTTGCATCCTATGGGATACGATTCTTTCGGATTACCTGCCGAGCAATATGCCATTCAAACTGGGCAACACCCTGCCGTAACTACTAAAATTAATGTAGAACGATACAGAACCCAGCTCGACAAACTTGGTTTTTCTTTTGATTGGGATAGAGAGGTCCGCACATCTGATTCTACTTATTACAAGTGGACACAATGGATTTTTAAAAAATTGTATCAATCTTATTATTGCCTGGATAAAAATAAAGCTAAGCCTATTAACGATCTTATTTCTATTTTCGAAAAGCAAGGAAATGAACTGGTCAACGCTTGCTGCGACGATGATGTTTTCATCTTTAGTGCGTTACAATGGAAAGCTTTTTCTGAATCAGAAAAACAAAAGATGCTTTTAAAATATCGATTAGCATTCTTGTCACAAACATGGGTTAATTGGTGTCCGGAACTAGGAACCGTTTTAGCAAATGACGAGGTTAAGGACGGACGCTCGGAAAGAGGGAATTATCCTGTTGAGCAGAAGAGGATGCGTCAGTGGTCTTTACGTATTACGGCTTACGCTGACCGTCTCCTACACGATTTAGATAATTTAGAGTGGACCGATTCTATTAAGGAAATTCAAAAAAATTGGATAGGCAAATCGGTAGGTGCTTCTCTTCATTTTTCATTGGAAAAAAATCAAGAAACGATTGAAGTTTTTACTACAAGACCAGATACTATTTTTGGAGTTAGTTTTATGGTGATAGCTCCAGAGCATTCTTTAGTTACTAAATTAACGACTCAAGAAAACCAACAATTGGTTAGCCAATATTGTAAACAAGCGTCTTTGAAGTCAGAAAGAGATAGGCAGTCGGATGTTAAAAACGTAAGTGGTGTTTTTACTGGATCTTACGCAATCCATCCTTTTACAAACAAGAAAATTCCGGTTTGGATAGCCGACTATGTTTTGGCTTCTTACGGAACAGGCGCGGTAATGGCCGTTCCTTGTGGCGATCAAAGAGATTGGGATTTTGCCAATAAATTCGGTTTAGAAATAGTTAATATTTTTAAAGATGTAGATATTTCCGAAAAGGCAAATGATGACAAATCTTCTATTATTAACAACTCCGATTTTCTAGATGATCTAAGCGTAAAAGACGCATTAAAAAGAGCAATTGAAGAAATAGAGACAAGAGGAATTGGTAAAAAGAAAATCAATTACCGATTAAGAGATGCTATCTTTAGTAGACAAAGGTATTGGGGCGAACCATTTCCAATTTATTATAAAGATGATATTCCTTACTTATTAGAAGAGGGTAAGTATGTAGATCTTCCACCTGTAGATAAATACCTTCCAACAGAGCAAGGAGAGCCACCTTTAGCTAGAGCTAAAAAGGAGGATTGGAATGTTTTTGAAGGCGACAGGATGGAATACAATACTATGCCAGGCTGGGCAGGCTCTTCTTGGTATTTTTTAAGATATATGGATGCCAACAATCCTAACGAATTGGTAAGTAAAGAGAAGTCAGATTATTGGGGACAGGTAGACTTATATATTGGGGGAGCAGAACATGCTGTTGGCCATTTGTTATATTCTAGGTTTTGGACTAAATTTTTATACGATATAGATTGTATTTCTTTTCAAGAACCATTCAAAAAAATGATAAATCAAGGAATGATTTTAGGTCGTTCCAGCTTTGTGTATAGAATAAACGACACTAATACTTTCGTAAGTTTTGAAAAAAGAAAAGAGCACAAAACAAGCCGAATTCATGTTGATATTAGCTTAGTCGATAATGACATTCTCGATATAGAAGGCTTTAAAAATTGGCGTTCAGATTTTAAAGATGCAGATTTCATTTTAAACGATAACAATCAATATTGTTGTGGTTTTGAAGTAGAAAAAATGTCTAAATCGAAATACAATGTGCAGACTCCTGATGATTTAGTGGAAACTTTTGGAGCAGATACTCTTCGAATGTATGAAATGTTTTTAGGCCCTCTTGAGCAGTTTAAACCATGGGATACTAAAGGAATTAATGGAGTACATAATTTCTTGAGAAAGTTTTGGAGATTAGTGCACGACGAACAAAATAATTTTTGTGTTTCTGAGCAAGATCCAGATAAAAAAGAATGGAAAGTGATGCATCAAACCATCAAAAAAATAACAGATGATATTGATAGGTATTCTTTCAATACAGTAGTTAGCGCTCTGATGATTTGTGTGAACGAATTGGCAGAATTAAAATGTAACAAGTCGGCTATTATTTCTGACTTTGCAATTTTACTTTCTCCTTACGCTCCCCATCTTTCCGAAGAAATATGGCAGCTATTGGGTAATAAAGAATCTATAACCCAGGCTCAATGGCCAGTTTTTAACGAACAGTATTTGGTCGAAGACAACTTCACATACCCTGTTTCGTTTAATGGAAAGATGAGGTTTACTCTAGAATTACCAACTAATTTGGATAAAGCCCAAATAGAAAAAACAGTTTTAGAACTCGATCAGACTATTAAATATTTGGATGGCAAAGAGCCTAAAAGAATTATTGTTGTGCCTAAAAAGATTGTCAATATTGTATGTTAATCAAGTGCCTAAATTTATTAATTTTCCAAATTAGTTTTAAAAAATATGGATCTACCTGAAAATTTATCAACTAAGATTAAAGAGCTAGAAGAAAAGTATGCTTCTATTGGCCAAGATTTACCTTCTTATCTAGACGGTTTATTGTACGCAAACCCTTTAAATTATTGGGATTATGTCAACCTAGATGTGTTACTAAGCATCCAACATCCTAAAACAGATTTTCCTGATGAAGAAATTTTCATCATCTACCATCAGATAACCGAATTGTATTTTAAACTTAGTTTAAACGAACTAAACCAGATTGCAAGCAACGGTAAAATGATAAGTCCTTCAGGACAGGATATGGGCTGGAACGCCGCTTTAGATGCCAATTATTTTACTGTTCGTTTAAAGCGAATAAATAATTATTTCGAAGCACTGACGCAATCGTTCTCTATAATGGTAGACGGCATGGAAAAAGATCAATTTCTAAAATTTAGAATGTCTTTACTTCCTGCAAGCGGTTTTCAATCCGCACAATACAGACAGATAGAATTAGCCTGCACCCAATTGATTCACTTAACCCAGAAAGACAAAAGAGAATCTTTAACTGATAAGCCAATAGAGGAGCAAATACAGCACCTTTACTGGAAAGATGGTGCGATGGATCTTAAGTCAGGTAAAAAAACGCTTATGCTTCAAAACTTTGAGAAAAAATATTTCTCCATGTTTGTTGAAAAAGCCAATGAGTTTAAAAACACAAACCTATTATCTAAATATCTTGATTTATCCTCTTCTGATCAGAAAAACCCTGCTTTAATTGAGCAGTTAAGATTGTTAGATTTAAACGTAAACGTAAATTGGCCTCTTGTTCATTATAAGTCAGCGGTAAGGTATTTGTCATCTAAAGATGAGGATATTGATGCTACTGGAGGAACTAATTGGCAAAAGTACTTGCCGCCACGTTTTCAAAAAAGAATATTTTTCCCAAATCTTTGGAGTCAAGAAGAGCAAGAAAACTGGGGTAGACAATGGGTAGTGAAATCTTTAAAAGAAGGATAAAAAAACAAGAATAATTTTATGCAAAATAAGACGGCCTTAGCGAGAGTGATCAGCATTTTCATTTTTTTATCAGTACTATTTATTTCTTGCCAAACTAATGAGCAGGCTCCTAAAGAAATTCCTGTTAGTAAATTCGAATACGAAATTTGTGTGGACTCATTGTCTGTTATTACAGGCAAGATTGAGAAAAACCAAACCCTTGGGGAATTACTCTATTTTCATCATGTTGACCATCCAGAAATAAATAAAATAGTTAATAAATCAAAAGACATTTTCGATTTCAGAACTGCCAGGGTAAACAAAAGTTTCACGGTACTTTGTAACAACGATTCTATCGGAAAAGCCAGGTATTTTATTTACGAAATGTCTGCTTTCGAATACGTAGTATTTGATATAAGCGACACCATAAACGTATACAAAGGACAGAAAGAAGTAGAAGTCCGAATTCGTAAAGCAAGTGGGGTTATAGAAACATCTTTGTCGGATGCACTAACCTCTAAAAGCATGAGTTACGATCTAGTTCATGAGCTCTCGTCTAATATTTATGCATGGACTATTGACTTTTTTAGAATTCAAAAGGGCGATTACTTTTATGTCGTTTTTGAAGAGAAGTACGTAGAGGATCAGTTTATTGGAATTGGCAAAGTCATTACAGCTAATTTTAATCACAGAAATGAAGACCATTTTGCTTTTTATTTCGAAGAGGAAGAAAATTTTGGAGATTATTTTGACGAAAAAGGCGGGACATTAAGAAAAGCTTTTTTGAGAGCGCCCTTAAACTTTTCAAGGATAAGCTCTAGCTTTAGTAAAAGAAGAAAACACCCTGTTACAGGAAGAATAAAAGCCCATTTGGGTACTGATTACGCTGCTCCAAAGGGAACAAAAATTTTGTCAACCGCAAACGGAACAGTTACCGAAGCTAGGTATAAGCGTAATAATGGAAATTATGTTAAAATAAGACATAATGCTACTTACACTACTCAATACTTACACATGAGTAAAATTAAATCGGGAATCCGCCCGGGAGTAAGAGTAAAACAAGGAGAGGTAATTGGCTATGTAGGCTCAACAGGTTTGGCAACTGGCCCTCATGTATGCTATCGTTTTTGGAAAAACGGAGTTCAAGTAAATCCCTATAAACAAAAGCTTCCACCAGGTAAGCCAATCAAAGACCAAAATATTCAAGAATTCACCCAATTAAAAGACAGTTTGATGACTGTATTAAATTCCATATCTTTAGAGAAATAATATAACCAGAGCCCTCCTTAAAGAATTTATGCGTTTTTTGACTCCTTTTTTATGTTTCATTTTTCTTGCTATTGGCTATAGTTATGGTCAGTCGCATTCTAGCTTCTTTGTAGAAAACAAAGGCCAGTACCAACAAAATGTATTAGCAAAAGTAGATTTGCCAGCTGGGGCATTGTTTTTAGAAAACAATAAATTGACCTTCAACTTTGTCGATCATCAAGTAATTAAAGATGCTCACGACAAGTTAACTCCTATAACTACCCTTAAGGCTCATTCTTATTCTTGGGAGTTTCTAGATGCAAATTTATCTAAGTTGTCTTTTTCTAAAGAGTTAGAAGGAAAGCACAATTATTTTTTAAGAGGGACAAACACTTCTAATGTTTCTAGTTATGAGCAAAGCACCTATACCGATGTTTACGATGGTATTGACTACAGAATATATGGCTTCGGATCGTCCTTAAAATACGATTGGGTCGTTCGAAAACAAGCAGACCCTTCCAACATAAAATTACGATTAGAAGGAATTGACAACGCACGCATTGATAGTGACGGACGACTAATTATTAAGTCAAGCGTTAACCACATAATAGAGGAAGCTCCTTTCGCCTATCAAATGATTGATAATGAGATGATTGAGGTTGCTTGTCGCTTTAAGTTTAAAAAGAATAGATTGTCCTTTCAGTTTCCGGATGGTTACGATAAAACATATGATTTGATTATTGACCCTTTAATGATATTTTCTACTTTTTCGGGTTCCACTTCTAGCAACTTTGGCTTCACAGCCACTAATGATGACCAGGGGTTTTTATATGCTGGCGGAGTAGCTTTTGCAATAGGTTATCCTACTACAGTTGGGGCTTATCAAACTAATTATAATGGTGGTATTTTCGGAACTGACATCGTACTAACTAAGTATAGTCAAGACGGTTCTAGCTTAGTTTATTCTACTTATTTGGGTGGTAGTTCTGATGAGGTTCCTCATAGTTTAATTGTTTTTGAAAGCCAGTTATACATGATGGGAACAACTGGTTCGGTTGACTATCCTTCTACAGCTAATAGTTATGACAACACCTTTAATTCTGGCCCACCCTTGGCAGGTGGCGGAATAGGAATTAACTATAACAACGGTTGCGACATTGTAGTTTCTAAATTTAGCGAGGATGGTTCTCAACTTTTATCGTCTACTTTTTTAGGCGGTTCAGGAAATGACGGATTTAACAATGCTGCTGTTTTAAGGTACAATTACGCCGATCAGATTAGAGGTGAAATAGACATTGACGAAGAAGGAAATTGTTATATAGCATCCTCTACATACTCTACTGATTTTCCAATTGTTGGAGCAGCAATTCAAGCCAATAATAACGGAGGTCAAGAAGGAATAATTGTAAAGTTAGATAATGATTTAACATCAATAGAATGGAGTTCTTATTGGGGCGGAAGTGGAGACGATGCTATTTATTCTTTGTCTTTTAATGCCAATGAAATTTATGTGAGTGGAGGAACCACTTCTAACGATATGCTAACGTTTAATAATTCTTACGCACCTAATTATTTGGGAGGGCCTTCTGATGCTTTCATAGCTAGATTTGCAATAGACGGATCTTCGGTCTTGTCTTCTACTTATTTTGGTTCTTCAGCCTACGACCAAGCATATTTCATTGAGTTAGATAACGAAGAAGATGTTTATATTTTCGGACAAAGTTTAGCTCCAGATCTCACCTTAGTTTCTAACGCTAACTTTTCTGAACCCAATAGCGGTCAGTTTATTTCTAAGCTAAACCCGGAGCTAACTACTCAGATTTTTTCTACTGTTTTTGGATCGGGAAGTGGCCAAATTGACATTTCTCCAACTGCCTTTTTAGTAGATGCCTGCAATAGAGTTTATTGCTCGGGATGGGGAGGAAATACTAATGGAGTTTTAAATGGTGGCCCTGGAGGAAATACCAACAA
>JABAYQ010000163.1:0-989 GCA_018608925.1 Cryomorphaceae bacterium
ATGTAGAAACGGTAACTTTAAAAAAGTTTAATCAAGTCTGATAATCTATTAGAATAGCCTATTTCGTTATCGTACCATCCGACTACCTTTACCATTTTACCAACTACAGAAGTAAGTTCTGAATCAAAAACACAAGAATAAGGATTCCCTATAACATCTACCGAAACTATAGGATCATTGTTATAAAACATAACATTTTTTAAAGACGCTGATGAAGAATCTTTAAACAGCTTATTAACTTGGTCAATAGAAGTATGCTCACTAATAACGAAGGTTATGTCCGTTAAAGAGCCGTTAGAAACTGGTACTCTCATTCCACAACCACCAATAATTCCATCTAAATGCGGGAAAACTTTAGTTACTGCTTTTGCAGCACCTGTTGTAGTAGGAACGATAGAGCTAGTTGCTGCTCTGGCACGCCTAAAATCTTTATGAGGAGAATCATGCAAACGCTGATCGGTAGTAAAAGAATGTATGGTAGTTATATAAGCGCTCTCTATAGAAAAATTTGCATCAATTACTTTTATCATTGGCGCAGCATTATTTGTAGTACAAGAAGCATTGGACACTATAGAGTCGTTCTTATCTAACAAATGCTCATTTACACCCAACACTATGGTTTTCATGGAATCGTCTTCTGGAGGAGCTGTAACAACTACTTTTTTAGCCCCAGCTATAATATGTTTATTAGCTTTATCCTTAGTTTTAAATAATCCGCTTGCTTCAATAACTACATCAATATCAAGGTCCGACCAAGGAAGGTTAATAGGATCTTTTTCACTAAAATATTTAATCTCTGTATTATCAATTTCGAAACTATTGTCAGTGCTACTAATTTTTTGATTTAAAACACCATGAATAGAGTCGTACTTCAACAAATGAATCATTATGTCAAGAGGTGCTATATCATTAACAGCGACCACTTCAACATCCGGATTTTTCAACGATAATCTTAAAAAATTTCGTCCAATCCTTCCAAACCCATTTAT
>JABAYQ010000163.1:999-5516 GCA_018608925.1 Cryomorphaceae bacterium
GCTCTAATTATATAAGGTTATAATTTACTTAGTTTTAATAAACTGTCCGTATTCTTTTCCTTGGGAACCGTTAGTAATAACGATATATGTTCCTACTTCGAAAGAAGACACATCCACTTTAGAATTAGAAATGCTAGAATTAGATGAGAATACTCTCTTACCCATTAAGTCAACAATTTCGAAATTATAATTTGTGAAATTAGACTCTATATTTAAGATAGAAGAAGTTGGATTAGGGAATAATTTAAGATCTAAAAACTCGCTGTCAGAATCGTTATTAGACGCTTGCTCTATTATTGAAGAAGTGTTAGATGATTTAAAAAATCCTCTTCCGTGTGTTCCTACGTAAATAACACCCTTATTAACACCAGGTAAAGTTTGCTGACGCAACATATGACAAGGAATTAATGGCATACCATCATTTTCTGATTGCCAAGAACTACCGTTTAAAGTAGACCAAATACCAAACTCAGTACCAATAATAATATTGTTAGAATTGTTTACATCAATAACTGCAGAATAAACAGGCATTTTAGGTAAGTTCCCTTGAATAGAATTGAAATCAGGTATAGAGTCTAATGCGTTAACAGAACGATAAACGTGATCTACATTATTATAATTTCCTAATGTTAAAACAATCGTGTTAGCATCATTAGGGTCAAAAGCAATTGATGTAATAGTGTTGCCAGTTGGGGTTGGTACTGAAATAGTATTAACCACAGAAGTTGCACCTTCAATATCCATATTTGAATAATTATCAGATACCGTATCTAGATTAAGATTATCTGTACGGAATAAAGAAGAACCTCTTGCAAAATACAAGTGATTTCCATCAGGAGAAACTGACATCCTAGTAACAGGAGAACCACCACTAGTAGTTACTTGAAACCATTCTGGAACAGTACCGAAATCTAGTGCTTCTTTAGTCATATAAACACAAAAATCTGATCCAGTACCACCACTAATTAATGAGGTAGCAGCAAAGAAAAAACTAGTGTCTTTAGGAGAACCATCTACATTAACAGATTCCCATAATTCCATAGGGTTAATAAATGTTGCAAATAGACCATCATTGTTTGAGTCTGAAGCAGTCTGAGCTAAACCAGCGATAGTATCACCTACTAAATTTTCTAGTGAACCAAAAGATTCGCCTCCATTTGCTGATCTACTAGCTGAACCGTTTTGGCTTTCTGCAAACATAATATCAGAATCGAAATGAGAGATTAAAGCAAATCCTCCATCACCACCTCTAACCTCCACTGCAGCTTGTGCCGAAAATTGACTTTCGAAGTTAATTAACTGTGTACCATTATCTTGGGTACCACCAATAATATATCCTTCCTTAGAGAAACCAACTGTGTAAAATTGTGTTACAGAATACCCTCTATTTATTGCGTTATAATTTTCACCACCATCGAGTGATCTGTAAACACCACCATCATTACCAAAATATACTATATCATGGTTATCAGGGTGGAATACTATTTCGTGTTGATCTGCGTGAACAGCCCAAGAAAACACGTCAGGTGCTGCCCAATAAGATTTAGGTTCTACTCCGTCACCATCTTTCCATACCCATAAGTCAAGACCACCAATAATGATTCTATCTTTATCAGACGGGTCAACAGCTAATGCCATTGCATAATTAGCTTGTTCGTTAAATATATTGTTTAGAGGTGCGACACTTCCTGCCCATCCTGGTATAATTTCATCCCATGTTTGGCCTTTATCCTTAGAGCGGAAAATACCTTTATATCTCCCAAGACCTCCTACATTAGAAAATATAGCATAAATATAATTGGGATCAGATGGAGCTATCTCGATTTCAATTCGGCCAGTCCCACCACCAAAAGTAACTGAAGAAGGAATAATATCATATGATCCTTCTGAACCATCCTCAGAATAATAGATTCTATTAGAAGTAGATGCAAAGACAGAGCCATCGCTAGCTACCTCAACATCAAAGAACGTTGCAGAGCCTGTTATTGCATTGGCCCAAGTTTGGCCACCATCAGTTGTTATCTTTAAACCATTGCTAGTAGCAGCATAAATTATGTTAGGGTCAGTATTGTTAGCAGCTAATTCTGTAAAATTAGCAGTAGGAATAGTTGCTTCTAAATGTTCGAAGTTTTGTCCTCCATCAGTTGATTTATAAATACCTCCACCGATGATACCAGAAGAACCGTTAGAGTTACCACCAAAAGAACCTAGAGTAGATCCTTCTCCTGTTCCGAAATAAATATCTCCATTACTTGCTTGGCAAATACTAACTACACCAGAAAAATCTAATGCATCCGTTCCTTCAATAATATTCCAGTGAAGACCAGCATCCATAGAAAGCCATAATCCTCCAGAAACACCTCCAGCAAATATCTTGTCTGTATTATCTTTATCAATTAATATCGCTCTAGTTCTTCCTCCAGCATTATCAGGCCCCATTTCTGACCAAAAAAGTGAAGTAGCAGCTGCAGAACGTGTTCTTAACACATCATTCACTTCTTGTTTCGCATTTAAAACTAAATCAAGAGGTATTTCTCCAGTTGCAGGATCGGCCTTTAAGCTCATCATGTATTCGTGAGCACCTTTAAAACCTTGAGATTGTTCTTCAACAGCTCTATCGTCAATAGAAATGTAAGATTGTTTTTCGCTATCGGAAACAGAGAAAATCAATAATGCTAAAGCTGAAAGTAATGATGTCGATATTAATATTTTCTTCATTTTAATAATTTGTTTGAATTTTCAAAATTTATGAAGTTAAAATTACAAATTTTTTAACTCACTTTGTTAATCTAATTTAAAATTTATGCCATGTGTTTTTCCGCTCGATATGAAGACCTCACTAAAGGAGAACTTTCTACAAAACGAAAACCTTTTGAAAGACCAATTTCTTTCAATTTATCAAATTGTTCTGGGGTAATGAATTCTTTTACTGGCAAATGTTTAGGCGTCGGCTGTAAATACTGGCCAATTGTCATAATATCAACCCCTACTGACCTTAGGTCATCCATAGTTTGTATTATCTCTTGTTCCGTTTCACCTAAGCCCAACATAATTCCAGACTTAGTTCTTAAACCACCTTGTTTTAACAACCTTAAAACTTCTAAAGATCTATCGTATTTTGCCTGAATTCTTACTTCTTTAGTAAGTCTTCTAACAGTTTCAATATTGTGAGAAACGATTTCAGGAGCTACATCAATAATTCTTTGTATCGCTACTTCATCACCTTTAAAGTCTGGAATAAGGGTTTCCATAGTTGTTCCCGGACTTTTTCTTCTTACAGCTTTAACTGTTTCAACCCAAACTAAAGAACCACCATCTTTTAACTCATCTCTATCAACCGAAGTGATAACGCAATGCTTTACTTCCATTAGTCGAACTGAATCTGCAACTTTTTCAGGCTCCTCCCAATCTACAGGCAAAGGCCTTCCAGTTGCTACTGAACAAAAACCACATGATCTAGTACAAATATTGCCTAAGATCATAAAAGTAGCTGTTCCTTCTCCCCAACACTCTCCCATATTAGGACAGTTACCACTTTCACAAATAGTATTCAGATTATTGTCTGAAACTAACTTTCTAACGTGTTTGTAGTTTTTACCCGTCGGCAACTTCACTCTTAACCATTTTGGCTTCCTTACAGCTGGTTCACTCATTTATGCAATTGTTAAATCAATACTAGATATAGAATTGTGCGAAGCGTGATTCACACATTGTCCGTTTTCAACAACTAAAAGCTGAGGAGATTGATGTTCTACATTAAAAACCTCAGCAATGTGGTTAGATATGTCTCTATAATTTATTAAATCAAGGAAATATGGAGTTACATCATCGTAATTCCAGTTTCTTTCAAATTTAGAAAGAGCAAGACTACTGATAGAGCATCTCGTGCTATGCTTAAAAATAATAACTCTATTATCATTTGAAGAATGCTTCAAATCATCAATTTGAGATATATTAGTTATTTCGATCCAATTCATTAACTATTTAGATTTTCTGTTTGATTATTTTTAGTAGAATAGTTTGGACAATCCTCCGTAGCAGAGCAAGATCCAAGCAAAAATGCACCAAATAATAAAATTAAAATATATTTCATAGTAACATGGAGTTTATTAGGTACAAATTTACTTAAAAAAACTTTAAGAATTATCATAATTATCTATCTTTGAGAAGTGGACAAAACGAATATTAAAATAGATAAAGGCTGGAAAGAACATTTGAATCAAGAGTTTGATTCTGACTACTTTCAAAACCTTATTAGTTTTATCCTAGAAGAAAAGAAAAAACACATTGTCTACCCAAAAGAAGACGAAATTTTCTCAGCATTTAAGCTCACGCCTTTTAATAAAGTAAATGTGGTTATAATTGGCCAAGACCCTTACCACGGACCTGATCAAGCAAACGGTCTATGCTTTTCTGTAAATGACGGAATAAAAAAACCGCCCTCTTTAATGAATATTTTCAAAGAAATAAAAAGCGACATTGGAACAGAAATTCCTATCTCTGGAAACCTGCAACAT
>JABAYQ010000163.1:5526-8702 GCA_018608925.1 Cryomorphaceae bacterium
TTAACAGTTAGGGCTCAAAAAGCGTCTAGCCATCAAAAAATAGGATGGCAAAAATTTACCGATTCAGCAATCAAATGCATATCTAAAAACAAAGAAGGAGTCATCTTTATCTTGTGGGGTAGATTTGCTCAAAATAAAGAAAACTTAATTGACTCGAGTAAACATCACATCTTAAAATCTGTGCATCCTTCTCCCCTTTCTGCTTATAATGGTTTTTTCGGTTGCAAACATTTTTCCAAAACAAATGAAATTTTAACTCAATCAAATTTAAAACCAATCCAATGGGTAAAATAATTATACTTTTAATAGTAAGCGCACAATTATTGATTGCTCAAAATCCTGTTGAAATGATTAACAATCATTGTAAATCTAAGTACGGACAACAATTCAAGGAGCTGATATATGTTTCTATTAAAAATCAAAAACTATACCATATTTCCGACAACACTATTAATGATGAATATACCATTTCTTCTGCAAAAAAAGGGATTGGCAATATTAGGAACAGCGACAAAACACCAATAGGACTTCATTATATAAAAGAAAAATATGGGCAAAAGACACCTGTCAACGGAAGGATGATAGGTCGTAAATTTGAAGGCTTAATAGCAACTATTTACCAAGATACAAGCTCGTCTAAAACAGACGACATAACAAGCCGAATTTTATGGCTTGCAGGATTAGAAGATGGCATAAACAAAGGCGGAAATGTAGATTCTTACCAAAGATACATCTATATTCACGGAACTTCGGAAGAAGGCAAACTAGGCACTCCAGCCTCGCATGGATGCATCCGAATGAGCAATTTAGATGTCATAAATCTGTTCGACAAAGTAAAAGAAGGAACCAAAGTTTTAATCTTAGATAAATAAGTAACTTAGCCCAATCTATGGAACCAATAACAATCCTATCATTAATTGTAGCTGTAGCATTAATTATTTTTGCGCAATACAAGTTCAGACCCCAAACAATACAAGAAAATTCTAACGATGAGTTTATTGATAAAATAAATATTCTTACAAAAGAAATAGGTGCTAAAACCGAGAGAATTAAATTCTTGGAAGAACAATTGCAAGAACAAAGAGACAACTCCACCAAACAAGAAGAAAAATTATCCAAGGAGTTTCAAAATTTAGCAAACAAAATTCTAGAGGAAAACTCCACTAAATTTAAGCATCAGAACAAAGAGCAATTAACTAATATTTTAGATCCGTTAAATCTTCAATTATCGAAATTTGAAAAGCAAGTAAGGGAAACAAACGAAAAAAGCATAGAACGAAATGCTTCATTAATTCAGAAAATAAATAGTTTAGAAAGTTTAAATAATCAGCTAAGTCAAGAAGCTATTAATTTAACCAACGCACTTAAAGGAGATAATAAAACTCAAGGTGACTGGGGTGAAATGCAGTTAGAAGTTTTATTAGAAAAGTCGGGACTAACTAAAGACATACATTTCAGCACTCAAGGAGGATATAGAGATGAAGATGGGAATTTAAAAAAACCAGATTTCATCATACACCTTCCAGACAACAAACACCTAATAATTGACTCCAAAGTTTCTTTAAAAGCTTACGACACCTTTTGCAACTCCGAAGACGAAACTACTCAAAAACTTGCATTAAAAAAACATGTTGACAGCATTAAGAGTCATTATCAAGACCTAAGCAACAAAGACTACCCTAATCTATATAACATAAACGCACCTGACCATGTATTAATGTTTGTTCCTATAGAACCTGCATTACTTTTAGCTTTACACGAAAGCAGAGAAATATATTTAGATGCATTCGGAAAAAACATAGTGCTAGTTTCGGCATCTACCCTACTAGCTACACTTAGTACTGTTTCCTCTATTTGGAAGCAAGAAGACCAAAAAAGAAATGCTTTAGAAATTGCAAAGGAAGGAGGCTTACTTTACGATAAATTTGAAGGATTTTTAAGTGACTTATTAAAAATTGGCGCCAACTTAAATAGTTCTAAAACTAGTTATGATGAAGCCATGAACAAATTGACTAGTGGTAATGGTAACATTCTTAAAAAGATAGAAAACCTCAAGAAACTGGGGGCTAAAACCAAAAAACAATTACCACAAAACATAATAGACAGAGCAAATTCTGATGAAGATAACTAAATACGAAAATGCCATTTTTGGCTTCCACCCTATAATGGAAGCAATTAAAGCTGGAAAAGAAATTGACACCCTATTTATCCAAAAGGGACTAAAAGGAGATTTATTTCAAGAATTATGGACACTTGTAAAATCACACAAAGTAGTTTACAAACACGTTCCAGTAGAAAAACTAAACAGATTAACAGGTAAAAATCACCAAGGTGTATTTGCATTTGTTTCTCCTATTAATTTTGGCAATACTGCAAATGTTATTCCTCAAATATACGAGGAAGGTAAAACTCCTTTAATACTAGTTCTCGACAGAATAACCGATGTCAGAAACTTCGGAGCAATTGTAAGAACAGCCGAATGTAGCGGAGTGAATGCAATAATTGTTCCTGAAAAAGGAAGCGCTGCTATTAACGGAGATGCTATTAAGACTTCGTCAGGAGCTTTACACAACATCCCTGTTTGTAGAGAATTTAACTTAAGAGCAACTATTGAGTTTCTAAAAAATAGCGGCTTACAAATCATTGGATGCAC
Source organism: Cryomorphaceae bacterium (assembly GCA_018608925.1). Classification (GTDB taxonomy): domain Bacteria; phylum Bacteroidota; class Bacteroidia; order Flavobacteriales; family UBA7312; genus JABAYQ01. Next base: position 8,180 of record JABAYQ010000163.1, read on the forward strand.
CGAAAAGGCTGATGACTTAATCTACACTCCAGACTACACCCTTCCTACTGCCATAATTTTAGGCTCAGAAGAAGATGGTATTTCTGAGGAGTTTTTACAAATGTGCACTAATAAAACAAAAATCCCGATGACGGGAACCATCGGATCTTTAAATGTCTCCGTTTCTGCTGGTGTAGTATTGTATGAGGCAGTAAGACAAAGACAATAATGGTATTTAAAGACTTAGGTTTCGAACCTCAACTACAAGAAGGATTAGACATGATGGGGTTTGCTAAACCAACTCCTATTCAAGAACAAGCTATTCCAGCAATTCTAGAAAACAAGGACATGATTGCGTGTGCTCAAACAGGAACTGGTAAAACAGCTGCTTTTGTGCTACCTATTCTGAACAAGCTTTGCAAGACAAGTGGTTCTAAAATAAACACAATAATAGTATCTCCTACAAGAGAACTAGCATTGCAAATAGACCGTCAAATAGAAGGATTTAGCTATTTCACAAACGCTTCTTCATTTCCAATTTACG
>JABAYQ010000017.1:0-1222 GCA_018608925.1 Cryomorphaceae bacterium
GATCATATCCGTCAATAGCAACTTTAGAAGCGCTTAAGTATAAATGATTGGATTTGGTTTGACTAAATAGTGAGAGCGATGTTAATAAAAACATCCATAGGATAACATTTTTCATGTGCTTAAGATTTAATACATAACAAATATAGTGTTTTTTTTATTCTTATTACTTTACGTCATTATTCTGTTGAATTTTAATTTAAAAAAACCGAATTTTGTTCTTCTAACTTCATTTACCATATGGCTTTTTCTTTTGCTAATATTATTTCTGTTTTACTAACTAGTATGGTTAAGCTCATACTTGGTGTTCCTCTAGCTTTAGGTTTAGGATTTTCTTTTTGGCAAACCTTATTTGTTTGTTTTGTTGGAGGTTCTATGGGTGTGTTATTTTTTGCTTTTTTTTCTCAAAAATTAATGGACTTATATTTTAGTGTGTTCCCCAAAAAAGATAAATCTGAAAAAAAGGAAAAAGAAACATTTAAGCAAAAAATGGTGCGAAAAGCAATGGATAAATATGGGCTAATAGGATTAGCTTTTCTAACTCCGGTATTCTTATCTATACCATTTGGCACATTTATAACCTTGCGTTATTTTCCAAATAAATTAAAGACTATTCCTTATCTATTTGTTTCGGTTTTTCTTTGGTCTTTAGGAATGTCGCTTTTTCGTTTTGTATAAATAATGAAATATTCTCATTTATTTTTCGATTTAGATAGGACTCTTTGGGACTTTGAAAAAAATGCTAAAGAAGCCTTAACAGAAATGTACAATCATTTTGACCTAGTAAATTTAGGTATTAGTAGTCCCGATGTTTTTATTGAGAAATATAAAATCCATAACGAACATCTTTGGTCTTTATATAGAGTTGGAGAGATTGATAAAGATAGTTTAAGGTCTTATCGCTTTCAATTATCTTTAAATGATTTTAAAATTGACAATCATAAACTTGCTGCAGATTTGGGTGATATGTATGTTAATTCAGCGCCATACAAAACCCATTTATTCCCTTTTACTCATCAGGTGCTCAAATATCTTAAGACGAAATATCAACTACATATTATTACGAACGGCTTTGAAGAGGTGCAGCATGTGAAGTTAAAACAATCTAAGTTAGATGTATATTTTGACAAAGTCATCACTTCAGAGCAGATAGGAGTTAAAAAGCCAGATTCTAAGATTTTTAATTATGCTTTGTCTAGCGTAAATGCAAAACTAAGTGAGAGTC
>JABAYQ010000017.1:1232-8539 GCA_018608925.1 Cryomorphaceae bacterium
TGATTTCCCTGTTGATATTTTAGGGGCTAAAAATATTGGAATGGATCAAATTTATTTTAATCCTTATGATAATAAAATAGATGGAAAACCAACTTTTGAGATTAGCTGTTTGAGTGAGCTTCTTCGTTTATTATAAATCCTACTGTTTGTAAGTCTTGCCAGAATTTTGGGTACGATTTTTTTACTACATCAACATCTTCAATTACAATTCTGTTTTGCAATGCAAATGGTGCCAGCGACATAGCTATTCTATGGTCTTTGTAGGTCTTAAATCTAATGGCATTTGCTTGGTTTTTAAATCCATCAATTATCAGACTAGAGTCATTTGTTTTGCATGTAACTCCACATTTTTCTAATTCGGTTCTTAAACTCCTTAACCTATCGGACTCTTTGTTTTTTAGGGTTTGCAAACCAGTAAATTTTGCTTTCTTTTTGTCGAAAGCATAGCTGCATATTAACGATAGGGATAGATCAGGAAGATCAACTAAGTTTATTGTAGAATCGGTTTTACTCTTTTTACCTTCTTTATTTGCGATTAAATAATCGCCTTCAAAATAAGTATTTACACCAAGTCTTTTGAAAAAGCTTGGCGTTTCTCTATCGCCTTGCCACGAATTTTCTTGCAACCCTTTTAGTTTGATTGAGCCTTCTTTACTTAGGCTAACCATTTCAAGCCAAAATCCTACAGCACTCCAATCGCTTTCAATATTTATGTTTTGAGCTTGAATTTCTTGCTTTTTTATTTCAATAACATTGTTTTTCCAGCTATGTTTTATGCCGAAATAAGCTAGCATTTCTAGAGTCATTTCTATGTATGGTTTAGATACAAGATCATCTTCAATTATTAACCTAAGTCCTTTTTTTAGTTTTGGAGCTATCATTAACAAAGAAGAGATAAACTGACTACTTGTTGAGCCTTTTATTTTTACTTCTCCACCTTCTATTGTTGCACCTATTATTTTTAGTGGTGGTTTGTTTTCATTTTCTAAATATTTGATTTTAGCTCCGAGTTTCCTTAACGCATCTACTAAATCTCCTATTGGTCTTTGCTTCATCCTTTGGCTTCCTGTCAGTATAAATTGACCCTCAGTAACAGATAGGTATGAGGTCAGGAAACGAAAAGCAGTTCCTGCATCGTCCACATTAATTTCACCATCTTTTATTTTTAATGCATTTTCAAGCAATACAGTATCGTTAGCTTGCGAAAGGTTTTCGATATTAAAAGAATCAGCGTTTAACGCTTTAATTATTAACGCTCTATTGCTTAAGCTTTTAGATCGTGGAAGTTTAATTTCTCCTTGAATAATTGCGCTAGGGTGAAATAATGAGTAATTCATAGTTTGAAGACATTAATAAAAGTCGAAACCTAGAATATTATATTTCCCAAGTCTCTCTTCTTTTAATTCGAATGTAGTTGTATCCGATTTTTTATCCCATTTCATTTCAAAGTTTCTTTGAAAATTGTTCTTCAAAAAACGTGCGTTATTTGTTCGACCATCAACCAGTATCATAGTTTCTGGAAGTAAAACTGGCTCCATTCTTAAGATATCTGCGGACATAACAGTTCGCTCGTCGCATTGGAAAGTTAATCCGTTTAAATCCCCTTTTACATCTTTTGGTGATGGACCGTCTAAATAAATAAAGTCTGGAACAATATCAGGTAGACTATTATAATAATGGCAGATTCTGTCGTTAAAAGTTCCTATGCTTAATGTACTATGGTGAAAGCTAATGAAGCTTTTTAGTCTTTCCGGAAAATTTGTTTTGCTATGATTCATCCAATTGTGGTCAGAATCGACACTAAAAAGTTGAAACATATGGTTGTTTCTTATTTGAGGCTTTTCGCTTAACTGATCAAACTCTTTTTTGTTTTTCATTAGGGCATCAGCCATAACTATAGAGGATAGCCCAAGGCCAAATTCTAAAATGGTAAACGATTTCCTATTTCTTACTAGTTGATGAATTCTTGCCAAATCATCAAGATCTGCAGGAAAAGGAATGTTGAGTTTGCCGCTAACCGAATCATGAGCCATTTCTACATAATCAGCATTTTCTTCTAAATCAAAATATTGATCTATTCCTTCTTCTATTAAATATTCTCTTGATTTACTCATAATAGTATAGATGCTAAAAGTATTTTTTTATTTCTTGTTGATTGAAGCTAATGTTTTCTTGGCATTTGCCTATGCTTGTTAAAAGAGAAAATTGAATTTTTCCAGAACTATTTTTTTTATCATGAATAAACCATTTTTCTAATTCTTCAAAAGTAGGAAGCGTTGGAAGTGCTATGTTTTTACTTAAAAATTGTTCTATTTGATTGCAATCATCCTGGCTTATGCCTGACATTTTAGACTCTACAATCATTCCTAAAGCAATAGCCTCTCCGTGTAATACTTCTTTGCCAGTTTCCAAATAATGGCTTTCTATTGCGTGGCCAATAGTGTGGCCAAAGTTTAATTGTTTTCTAATAGATTTTTCTAAGGGGTCTTCTTCAACAATTTTATTTTTAATCAGAACAGATTTATTTATTATCTCTTTCCAATCTGTTTGGCTAAAGTCTGTCTCTAATAATAATTCCCAATACTGTTTGTCGGATATTAAAGCATGTTTTACTATTTCTGCAAAACCAGAGCTTATTTGTCTTTTACTAAGTGTTTCTAAAAAAGTTGGACAAATTATTACTTGTTGTGGATTGCTAAAAAGACCAATTTGATTTTTTAAAGTTAGAAAGTCTACACCTGTTTTTCCTCCAACGGATGCGTCAACCATAGAAAGTAGGGTGGTAGGTATATGAATAAAGTCGATTCCTCTTTTGAAACAACTTGCACAGAATCCACCTAAATCACAAACTACTCCGCCACCTAAACAGATAAGTAAAGAGTTTCTGTCAAAATGACTTTGACTAAGTTCGTTCCAAACAATCTGGCAACGACTTAAGTCTTTGTTAATTTCTCCCGACGATATACTAATTATCTTTGCTTTTTTTAAGCTAGGATTAGATTCTAGAAGTTTTGGCAAACAATGTTCCTTAGTATTTTCGTCTACTAAGATTGCTATTTGAGAATAGTTCTGATATTGAACAGAAGACAATTTATCGTCTCCTATATATATTGTGTAGTTAGAACTATTAATTTCCATTATTCCGTAATATTAGTTATTGGGTTTCCTGTACATCCATTAGGGAATGAAATGCCTAATAAAGTAGAAATAGTTGGAGCAATGTCTTTAATGTTTATGTGGCTATCGTTTAGTCCGCTTTCCACTTTGTTACCCCAAAAAATAAGAGGTACGTGAGTGTCATAACTATAATGGGAGCCGTGTGTAGTTCCTGTAGGAGAACTCCATTCTATCCATCCTGGTTCTAGAGAAATAATCACATCTCCTGATCTTTTTTGATTGAAGCCATTCTGTATTAAAGAGTGTAGACTATTTTGATATTCGTTGTGGTGAAGTTGATGAGCGCTAAAAGTATTGTTAATCGCTTTTTTCTGTATTAAAAAGTCAGCACACTTTTGCTGGATTTTTTCATTCTCTATGTTTTTACTTTCTATTAGTGCTCTATCAAGAAAAAACTGCTGATTAGAATATCTCAATACCCATTGTTCTTGTCCGTATATTTTGCTTAAATAGGTGTTAAGTTCATCTTTCAATCTGCTAGCAACAAAATATCCTGCAGGTATTTTTCTTTCCATTAGTTCGTTTGGCACACTTACTACACCATGGTCTGCAGTAAGAAAAACGACAGTATTTTCTTTGCCTATTTTTGTGTCTATGTAGCTTAGAATTTTAGCAATTTCTTTATCCATCTTAATATAAGTATCTACTAATTCTGGAGCATGTGGTCCGAATTGATGGCCTATGTAATCGGTAGAGGAGTAGCTGATGCTTATGAAATCAGTATTAGAATTTTGACCTAACTTTTCGTTTTTCATAAGAGCAAGCCCTAAATTTGTTAAAATCTCATTTCCCATTGGGGTAGATTTAATAGAGCCCGGACCTTTATTAATAAGCATAGAATCTAGTGGGTATTCAAAAGAAGTTGTTTTCCATTTGCCTCTAAAATAGCTGCTTGCTGGTTTGTCTTTCTGATGTTCTGTTAGCCATTCAGGAAGCATATCCATATAATAGCTACTCGTTATCCAGTCTCCGTTGTTGTCCATCCAAAAGGCACCGTTTGCAGCATGACCAGCTGGTAATATTGCTCCTCTATCTTTTAAAGATATTCCGTATACTTTAGCGTCGGGATTAAATAATTTTAGTTCGTCTCCAATAGTAGTACTTAACATTCTTCTAGGTGACATTTTTCCGTAGCTAGATTCTTCGTCGACATGGTCTTGGCAGTCGCAAACAGTGGTAGTAGTTCCGTCGCCGGCACAATATACCGATTTAGCACTTTCTTTATCGTACCAATTGTTTCCAATAATTCCGTGAATGGAAGGCGTTGTTCCTGTGAAAATACTAGCGTGTCCTGGGCCAGTATAGGTTGGCATATAACTAAAGTGGGTGTTTCTACAAAAGTATCCTTCGTTAACCAATCTTTTAAAGCCATCGTCTTCAAATTCATTCCAAAATCGATAAACATAATCGTAACGCATTTGATCGATAACGATAGCAACTACCAGTTTTGGTTTTTCTTGAGCCTGACAAAAATTTGCTAAAAGGATTAGTAATATAACTAGAGAATTTTTCATTTTATACGTTTGTTAATTTGATAGATAAGGACGGATAAAGCAACGGCAACTAATACATCAAAAATAGGTTTTACATCAGGAAATCCAAAATTCCAGATGGTAACCAGTATTAGCCAAACAAACCAAGTTTTGTTAAATTGTTTCATCCGATTTTAAAAGTACTTTTAAAAAAGTTGGTTAAGGTCTTTTCGTATTTGTTATAAATCTTCACTAATATTAAGGATACTGTAGTTCCGTAAATCATGCCAAATAAAATGTCTAAGGGATAATGAACTCCTACGTACACTCTGCTGAAAGAAACTATAGCAGCCCATAAGAATAATAGTGCGAATGTTTTTTTATCTAAAATGCTTCCAATAAAAACAGCAAGTCCGAATACGTTAGATGCGTGCGAGGAAATAAATCCAAATTGACCGCCACAACCTTCGGTTACCAATCTTACATTATCTAAAAAGTGACAAGGTCTTAGTCTCTCAAAAACGTTTTTAAATAAATGAACGCTTCCCTGATCAGAAATAACAATTATAAGTGTAATGAAAAGTAAGGCTATAAAGCCAGATTGTTTTTTCTTTTTGAAAATAAGGAAAACCAAAAAAGCATATAATGGAATCCAAGCCCATTTGTTGCTTGCCAATAAAAAGATAGGGTCCCAGAAAGGCGTTCCTCCTTGGTTGATGAGTCTAAAAAAATAAGTATCTAAATTTAATAGAGAGTTCATTATTTATTTAGTTTTTGCCACAACATGTCTTTTAATTTTACAATTCCTTTATTAGCCACCGAATAAATAAATATGTGTTCCACTTCTTCAGGAAGTTCTTTTTCCATTTCGTCGATTAGCTCTTGGTCGAGCATATCCGATTTGCTTATGGCTAGTATTCTTTCTTTATCTAGTAATTCTGGATTATATTTTTGCAGTTCACCAAGCAAAATTTCGTATTCTTTTTTGATGTTCTCGCTGTCAGCAGGAACCATAAATAGAAGTGTGGAGTTTCGTTCTATGTGTCTTAAAAATCGCAGACCTAATCCTTTTCCTTCTGCAGCACCCTCTATAATACCAGGGATATCAGCCATAATAAATGATCTATCATCTCTATATGAAATGATCCCTAAGTTAGGGACTAGTGTTGTAAACGGATAGTTTGCAATTTCTGGCTTTGCAGCAGAAACGATAGAAAGCAGGGTTGATTTCCCAGCATTAGGAAATCCTACTAGACCAACATCAGCTAAAACTTTTAGTTCTAAAATAAACCAGTCTTCAAGAGCATCTATACCAGGTTGTGCATACCTTGGTGTCTGATTGGTAGGAGATTTGAAGTGTACGTTTCCTCTACCACCTTTTCCACCATCTAATAAAATCACCTCTTCCTGATCGCTAGTTATTTCAAATAAAATTTCTCCTGTTTCCGCATTTTTTGCAACAGTACCTAGCGGAACATTGATGATTCTGCTTTCTCCATCTTTTCCAATCTTTTGATTGCCAGAACCACTTCCACCACTATCGGCAAAAATATGTTTGTGGTATTTTAGGTGTAGCAATGTCCAGAGTTGAGCATTTCCTTTTATAATGATATGTCCGCCTCTACCACCATCGCCTCCGTCAGGACCACCTTTTGCCGTATTTCTATCTCTCAAGAAGTGGGCCGATCCAGAACCTCCTTTACCCGAACGGCAAAAGATCTTTACATAATCTACAAAATTGGAATTTCTAACTCTCATTAAATTTGGTCAATTGCGCGACATAATTTGTCATTAATTTCAGCAATAGTACCAACTCCTTCAATTAGAATTAGTTTTTCTTGAGCTAAATAATAATCTTTTAATGGTGCAGTTTTATTGTTGTATTCGTTAATTCGGTTGCTGATGATGTCTCTATTCTGATCATCTGCTCTTCCACTTTCTTTCCCTCTTTCTAGAAGACGATCTACCAATTCTTCAGACTTAACATCTAAAGAAAGCATAGCATTAATGGAAGTTCCTAGTTTCTCAAGAAGGTTGTCAAGAGCTAATGCTTGTGCAGAAGTTCTAGGGAAACCATCAAATATAAATCCTTTTGCTTGTGTGTTTTTTCCTAATATGGATTCTATCATACCAATAACAACTTCATCGGGAACTAAATTCCCTCTATCCATTATTGATTTTGCTTTTAGGCCTAGTTCTGTTCCGTTAGCAATTTCGCCTCTTAGGATATCTCCTGTAGAAAGGTGTATCAAACCATATTTTTCAATCAATAGTTTTGACTGCGTTCCTTTTCCTGCTCCTGGAGGTCCAAACAATACAATGTTTAACATTTTAATCGTGTTTTAATTTAAAAATTTGCGGTAAAGTACGGCCTAATTCGTCATAATCCAAACCATAGCCAACAACAAAATCATTTTCAATGGATTTGCCAATAAAATCAATTGTGTGTTTTTGTTTATATGCGTCTGGTTTAAACAAAAGAGAGGCCGTTATTATTTTTTTAGGATTCTTTTCTTGTAAATGATTGATCAGATAACGTAGGGTAGTGCCAGTGTCAATAATGTCTTCTAATATAACAATGGTTCTATTACTTATATCTACATTAATATCCAAACTAAGGTTCATTTTTCCCGAAAAACTATTTCCATTCTCTAGCAT